>CAMOUF010000040.1 GCA_946626395.1 uncultured Clostridia bacterium | reverse complement strand
TGCCGACGGCACCTTCCAGGTGCTTTTCACCCCCGAGCCCGACAGCAGCATCGAGCTCTCCACCAAGCCCGTCTTTAACTACACGGTGCAGGTCACCGTCACCGACCTCAACGGCGAGAGCCACGACGCCGAGACCACCCTGCGTGTGGGCTACCAGCGCCTGTTTGTGCGCCTGAATGATATTCTGTCCGAATTGCAAAAGCCGGGCCGCGACCCCCGCGACGAGCTGCCCAAGCCCGTCCTGCGCACCGATGTGCTGGACATGAAGGATCTTGCGCCCGGCATGGAATTGACCGGCACCGTCCGCAATGTCATCGACTTTGGCGCATTCGTGGATATCGGCGTCCATCAGGACGGCCTGGTGCATATCTCCCGGATGGCCGACCGCTTTATCCGCCATCCCTCCGAGGTGGTGAAGGTGGGCGATATCGTGAAGGTCTGGGTGGTCAGCGTGGATGAAAAGAAAAAGCGCATCGCCCTGACCATGGTGAAGGGCAGAGAATAACCCAACACACAGGAAAACAGCCCCGCGTAAACCAGCGGGGCTGTTTTTCTTTGCGTTCGGTCAGGAAGAGAGAACAAGCTGAAAGAGTTCAGATCAGTTTGCTTTCACCATGACTGCCTGCGATTATACCGGATGAAATCATCTGCACTCTGTACGCTCGATCCCCTCAGGCCTATTGCCTAATGCCTATTCCCTATTCCCTATTGCCTTTTCCCCTGCTACTCCACGTCCCGAAGGGTAAAGCCGGAAGCCAGGATTTTCTTTTTCATATCGGCCAGCCGGTCGCCGTCGGTGGGCTTTTTCTGGATCAGGCTCTGCAGAAGGCCGGTGTTCTGAAAAGCGATGCGGGTGGGCAGGCGTTCCGTGTAAAAAAGGAAAAATTTGGGGTCGGTGAGGCTGCTGCATTCGCCCACGCAATGGCCGTCGCCGCCCTGCTCCCGGGCGTAGCGCTGGGCGCACTGGGCAAAGTCCACAAAGCCGCCCAGATAATGGATGCCCTCTTGGGTCACTTCCTCCACGTCTCTGTCCCAGATGGTGAACAAATCCATATTTTGCCGCTCCCCTCTTTTGAAATTTCGTTTGGCCAGATGCTATTTTTCAGTTGAACCAAGAGCACTTTAAGCGAATAGGCAATAGGCAGTAGGCAATAGGTATTAGGCATTAAGTATTAGGTATTAGGCAATAAACGATAGAATGCAGAGAATATAGACGGACACAAACAACGTATCCAGACTTGGAATGGCTTAAACATCTGAACTCTTCACTATTTTCCTATTGCCTATTGCCTATTTCCTATTGCCTGGTGACTTAAAGTGCTCTTGAACGATTGACCAATTCCTTGCCCAGCTTTACTTTTCTGTATCTCCGTGGAGCTGCATCTGCTCGTTGAGCAGGTTAATGTTCCCGCAGCCCATGGTGAGCACCAGATCGCCGGGCTGCCAATGAGCCCGGAGGTATTTTTCCGTATCGTCGAAGGTGGGGGTATGCACCGCGTCCACGCCGTGGGCCCGCATGCCCTCCACCACCATTTCCGCCTTGATATCGCCGGGGTCTTTTTCCCGGGCGGCGAAAATATCCGTGACCAGGGTGTAATCGGCGGCCTGGGTGCAGGTGAGATAATCCTGAAACAGGCCCTTTACCCGGCTGTAGGTGTGGGGCTGCATCACCGCCCACAGGTGATTGGGCTTCTGCATTTTCGCCACGTCCAGGGCCGCCTTCATTTCGGCGGGGTTATGGCCGTAATCGTGATACATTTTCACCCCGTCGATGATCCCGGTTAGCTCGAACCGACGGTGCACCCCGGCAAACCGGCTCAGGGATTCCGCGATTTTTTCCGGCTCCGCCCCGGCGCAGTGGCAGGCGGCGAAGGCGGCCAGAGAATTGATCACGTTAAAGCTGCCCGCCACCTTGAGCTCGATCCTGCCCAGCCTGCTTCCCCGGAACATCAGGTCGTACCGGGGGCAGCCGGTGTCGCTGTAGCAAAGATTTTCCGGGTAATAGTCGTTGCCCTTTTCCAGGCCGAAGGTGCGCTTTTCGCAGGCAAGGCGGGTAAACAGCTGCAGCACGCGCCTGTCCTCGCCCCAGCCCAGGGCCACGCCGTGGGGGGGCAGCAAGGATAAAAACTGGCCGAAGGCCGCTTCAATATGGTCGATATCCCGATACCAGTCCAGATGATCCGCGTCGATATTCAGCACCACCGCGATGGTGGGATGCATTTCCAGGAAGCTGCCGTGGAACTCGCAGGCCTCCGCCACAAACACATCCTTGCCTCCCACCCGGCTGCCGCCGCCCAGGGCGTCCAGCCGGCCGCCAAAGGACACCGTGGGGTCCATGCCGCAGTCCATCAAGGTTTCCGCGATCATGGAGGAGGTGGTGGTTTTTCCGTGGGCGCCGGATACGCACACGGCGTTTTTGTGCCCGCGCATGAGCTGGCCCAGCAGCACGGAGCGCTCCATTTCCGGAATGCCCAGTTCCCGGGCTCTTTGCCGTTCGGGGTTTTCCGGAGAGATGGCCGCGGAGAAAATCTCCAGCGCCGCGCCCTCCACGTTTTCCGCCCGATGGCCCACAGCCACCTGAATGCCCATGGCCCGCAGCCGCTCCACCGCGTGGGAATTGGCGTTGTCCGAACCCGTTACCGTGTAGCCTTCCTTCAGCAGCATTTCCGCTAACCCGCTCATGCTGCTGCCGCCGATGCCGATCATGTGCACGCGCTGGCCCTGATAATCCAAAATGTCCGTCATGCTCCACCTCAATTGTATTTTTCGCTTTCCTATTATACGACGGAACAGGGAAAAATATCAAGAGGAAAAACCGCCGTCAGCGTCGAATAGCAAAAAAGAGCGCGTCTGTTCAGGCGTAGGGATTGGCAGAGAGCGTACAGTCATCAGGCAATAGGCATTAGGCAATAGGCAGTAGGAGGACGATTGTGCAGCGTTCAGATATTTTTTTCATACCAAGTCTGGATTCGTTCCTTGTGCCTGGCTATATTTACTGCACTCTATCGTCTATTGCCTGTTGCCTAATGCCTATTCATTTCAACTGTTCTTGAATGTTTGATCATTTGAAATCATAGATTGCATCAGAAAAGGAGAATCGCGATGACTTCCATGTTGGAGCTGTACCGCACCTTTGCGCAGATCGGGTGCGTCACCTTTGGGGGCGGCTATGCCATGCTGCCCATTCTGGAAAGGGAGCTGGTGGACAAGCGCCATTGGACCACCCTGGACGATCTGCGGGACTATTTTTCCGTGGGCCAATGCACGCCGGGGGTGATCGCCCTGAACGTGTCCACCTTTATCGGCGATAAGATGGGCGGGGTGAAGGGGGCGCTGGTGGCGATGCTGGGCTTTTTGACAGGGCCGCTTACCATCATCACCGTCATCGCGGCGTTTTTGCGCTCCTTCGCCCAGTACCCGGTGGTGCAGCACGCCTTCGCGGGTATCCGGGTGTGCGTGTGCGTGCTGATTTTGCAGGCGGTGCTGCGGCTGTGGAAAAAGTCCGTGGTGGATGGGGCGGCCCTGGGAATCTTCCTGGCCGTGTTTGCCCTGAACGCTTTTTCCTCCCTGCTGCCGGTGAAGGTTCCCGCCGCGCTGCTGGTGATCCTGGCCGGGTGCGTGGGCATCTTCCTTTCCCTGCGCCGGGCGAAGCAAGCCAAGGGAGGGAAGAAACCGTGATCCTGCTGCGGCTGTTTTATGAATTTTTCAAGACGGGGCTGTTCTCCGTGGGCGGCGGGCTGGCCACCCTGCCCTTCCTGTATGAAATGTCCGCCAAGACCGGCTGGTTTTCCACCGCCGACATTGCCAACATGATCGCCGTGTCCGAATCCACCCCCGGCCCCATTGGCATCAATATGTCCACCTACGCGGGCTTTACCACTGCCGGGGTCCTTGGGGGCCTGGTGGCCTCCCTGGGGCTGGCCGCGCCCTCGGTGATCATCATTCTGATCATCGCCCGGTTCCTGAAAAAATTCCGGGAAAACCGCTATGTGGAGGGCGCGTTTTACGGCCTGCGGCCCGCGTCCATCGCTATGATTTCCGTGGCGGGGCTGAACGTGGCCCAGGTGGCGCTGGTGAATATGAACGCCCTGAGCGCTGGACACCTGGGGGATTTCTTCCTCTGGAAAGCCATCCTGCTGGGCGCGGCCATTTTCATTGCCCAGAAAAAGCTGAAATGGAGCCCGGTGGTCTTTATCGCCATTGCCGCCGTGGTGGGAATCGTGTTTCAGTTCTAACGATTCATTCCTCCCGACTAAAAAATGGCGCCGCTCCCGGTCATGGGAAGCAAAACGCCATTTTTTCTTTTGTTATTCTTCTTTTCTTAGGTCCAGCTCGCCGGGCTTCCAGCCCACGATGGCCCCGCATAATCCCGTGGCCCGGTAGGAAACCTCCCGGAAGCCCGCCTCCTGCATCAGCCGCATGATTTCCCGCCGGGATAAATCTCCCTCATTATGGAACGGCAGCAGCTGGGAGGCCATCACGAACTGGCCGCCGGGATGCAGCACCCGCATGGTCTCGGCCAGGATGCGCCGGGGCTCTCCCTTCATGGGCACGGAAAGCAGCACCAGGTCAAAGGTGTTGTCCCGCCAGGGAATGTCCTCCATGCTGGAGGGCACCACGTCCGCGTCCCCCAACAGCTCGCTGACCGCCCGCGCCTGGTCGGCATGCTTGCACATGCCGCAGAGGGTGAGCTTCAATTGGTCGTTCAGGTGAGCCAGCATCTGGCCGTCTCCGCAGGCTATGTCCAATATTTTGTCATGCTCTTCAATTGCCGCCCAGGAAACGCATGCCCGCATGGCGGCGTTCATTCGCTGATGTACGCCCAGCAGCGAGGCCCGCCCCACCGTTTGCGTTTTCGTCAGCATACTGCATCGTCCTCCCCCCGGGGATTTCTTCCGTAAGCACCCGGTATTTCCTTTACTTCGTCATTATAACATACTTTCTCAATATTTGCACGCGTTTCTGTAATATTTTTTTAATTATTTTAGAATATTTTTGACACAATTATTCAACAAGCATGAAGCAAATGCAGATAAATCCTTGCTTTTCCAGCGTTTTGAAAAGAAACACCCGGCTGAATCAGATAGGAAAAACATGGCAGCAGAGAACTGATTGTCATGATTTTGTAATAATTTCTTCATATTTTTAAGAACACGTGTTCTTTTATCCAGGATGTTTCGCCGCTTCTGACTTCAATAAAAAACCGCAGGGTAAAACCCTGCGAACAGAGTGCCAACAAAGTCCCCGGGATGCATCGAAGGGCCGCAGCCCTTCGATTATAATCCGCAGGCGGCGGCGTGTACGTCGCCGAGGAGCAACAGTATGTTGCTTCCTATATCAATTTCTGCCCGAAAAATGAGCGCTTTCGACATCTTTTGATGCCGAAAGCGCCATTTTTCAAGAAATTGATGAATCGAATGAAAGGACGGTTTAGCGGCCTTTCATTCGCAGAGTGTCGAAAATACTTTTTCGACACTCTGCTGCAGGCGAAAACCCTGCGGTTATGCTGTTCATTTGGTTCAGCCGATATGCACAAAGGCGGGAGTGTGGCCGGTAGCGGGCAGATAGGTTTCCAGGAAAGCGCGCATGGGCAGGCGGATGGAGGCGGTGTTCACGCAGGGATGGCAGCCCAGATCGCTGTCCCGGAGCAAATCTTCATCCATCACCAAACGCACGTCCCGGGCGCTTTCAAACAGCAGCCCCATGGGCGACACCGCCCCGGGATGGATATGCAAAAGCCGCTCCATATGCTCCGGGGCGCCGAAGGACAGGCGGCTGACCCCCAGCTGCTTGGATACGTCCTTGGTTTTGAAGGCTTTGTCCTCCCGGAGCATCAAAAGATAAAATACGGTTTTCTGCTGGTTGCACAAAAACAGGTTTTTGCAGATCACCCCGCCCAGCTGCCGGTCAATGATTTCGCAGTCCTCCATGGTGCGTACGGCTTCATGGTCGATGCGGATAAAGGGAATGTTCAGCTGGGTCAGAAAGCGGTACACCGCCGCCTCGTTTTCGGGCCGGGCGGACAGCTCCTCCGGCGGGCCTTGATGGATTTGATACATGGATTTTCTCCTTGTCTTGCCTTAATGGCTGTGGCCGCTGGACGTGCTGGCGGCGGTGGCGGCAGTGGAGCTGGTGATGACGGCCAGCATCATCATTTCCTGGGCAATGACCATGGCCAGGGTGCCGGTCATGGCGGCGGCGTTCGTGGTATTCTGAGGCAGGTTCAGGTCGGACACGAGCATGGCGGCGTGCATGAGCCGGGTCTTTTTCTCAATGCCGAAGAAGCCGCCGTAGCCCTTCTGCTGGCTCAAGAACTGATCGGCGTCCAGAATATCCGCGGTCAGGGCGGCGAGGTCGGCGTCCTGGACGGCCAGAGAAGCCAGGGTGGACAGCTCATAATACCTTCCGTATTTCCACCCCGCCTGGGCCAGGGAATCAAACAGGTCCATGAGCCGGCCGCACTTTCCCTCCGGCGTCCGATCCGACAGGGCCAGCACATGGGACACCGCCTGCAGGCTGTTGCCGATGGAGAATTTCTCTCTCAGCAGGGCGTAGCAGGCTTCCATGTCCTGGATCAGCTGGTCGTCCGTCCGGGGGGAGAAGGCCAGCAGCGCCGCGAATACGCTGTCCTCCGAGGAGGTCAGGAAGGGATGCTCTTTTTTCATGCGGTTGTAGAGCTCCTTGCCCCGGCGGATGATCTCCGTCAGCCCGGCTTCGTCAGTGAGGTCTGTCAGCAGCACGGCGGCCAGGGCCAGATATTCGCTGCCCCAGAATTCCGTTTTCAGCATCTGGTAATAGTCCGTGGCCTGGGCCATTTTGCGGTCCGGGTCCTCGGCCAGGGCCAGCATGGAGGCCAGAGCGGGCCGGACGTTTCCCCGGAAATTGGAGAATATCCCCGTCTGCTCCTTGATGATTTCCTTGCAGCGGAGCAGGCGTTCTTCCTCCACGGCCACGCCCCGGGCGGTGAAAATATTGGCGCAGACGGGATAGAAGTAATGGCTGTCCCATTTAAAGGCGGCTTTCACCGCGTCCCGGTTGGCGATAAACAGATCGCACAGGGCTTGCAGTTCGTTTTTCATGGTCATAACCTCCTTGATGACGGATACAGGATATCACGTTTCCCGGGAAAAGAAAACAGGAAACCGCCCATTGATACAGGGCGGGCCCTCAAACGTCGCTTTTGGATCACATCCAGCCGGCGTAGGTTTCCTTGTATTCCTTCACTGCCTGGTCGGCTTCCCGGAGCAGGGCGTTCATTTCCTCCGGACTGAACACCGTGGCCCCGCTGGCGTTGGCGTGGCCGCCGCCGTGGTGGGCGTTGGCCAGCTTGTCCACCGTCATGAACCGGGAGCGCAGCCGCACCCGGATGCCCTCCTTTTCCGGGTCGTCGGTTTCGATAAAGGCCAGCCAGCACAGGCAGCCCTTGATATTTTCCAGATAGGAAATCACATTGCTGGCCGCCTCAAAATTCAGGCCGAATGCGTTCTGCATCTCCTTGGATACATAGATGTACGCCGCGCCGTTTTCCGTGCGCCGCATCTGCTCATACACCGCCGCCCGGAATTTCAGCGATTCAAAGCTGTTTAAGTACAGCTGGGCGTACAGGGTTTCCGTGTCCACTCCGGTGTCCAGCAGCATGGCCGCCAGGCGCATGGTTTCGCCGGTGACGCCGCTGAACCGGAAGCGGCCCGAATCCGTGACCATGCCCATGTACAGGTACGTGGCCCCATACACGGGCAGGATTAATTCATGCTGATACCGGGCATAAAAATCCGCGATCATTTCGCAGGCGGAGGAGCGCTCCGGCTCCACCCAGTTGATGTCCCCGTAGGGGTCCGCCTCGATGTGGTGGTCGATCTTGATGATCTCATGGCACAGGGCATATTTGGGGTTGGAAATGCGGCCCCGGTCGGCGGTGTCCACCACGATGCCCAGGGCGTCCCGGTACATGTCGTCCGCCACCTCCCCGTCGTCCGGGCCCAGGAAGGAAAGAAAATCCGAGGTCTGGCTGTCGATGAGCAGCACTTCTTTCTGGGGCCAGGTGGCCAGGATGATTTCTTTCAGGCCCTTGGAGGCCCCCACGCAGTCGCCGTCCATGCGCTGATGGCGGAACAGCATGATTCGCTGGGCGGCTTTGATTCGGTTCAGAATTTTTCTGGTAATGATCTCGTTCATTGGCCTTCCTCCATCAGTTGATCCAGCTCCCGCAGCATGGCCAGGGCCTCTTCCCGGTTTTTCAGGGTGGCCCCGCTGGCCTTCATGTGGCCGCCGCCCCCGTGGCTGGTGGCAATGGGATTGATATTATAGCGGCTGGAGCGCAGCTCGCACAGCACGCCTTGGTCGCACTCGGTAAAATTTGCCCAGATATCGATGCCCTTTAAATCGTTCATCACGCTGACCATGCCCCGGGAAACGGAAAACAGGTCCGCGGGCAGAGCCGCCATTTCCTCTTTCGTGGTGTAAATATACGCCACGCCTTTTTCCGTCAATTGAATTTTCTGGGTAAAGGCCGCCCGCAGCCGGGCCTGGTCCAGATCGACAGCGTAGAGATTGCGGTACAGCTCATTGGTGTCGATGGGCTGGCTCATGAGGTACGCCGCCAGCCGGAAGGTCCGCGCCGAGGTGGAATCATAGCGGAAGCGGCCGGAATCCGTCACCATGCCGGTAAAGAGGGATTGGGCCGCCAGGGGCGTCAGCGCCCATCCCGCCTCCTGGGCCATCAGGGCCACCAGGGAGCAGCAGCTTTCGGCGGTGGAATCCGTCACCTCGTGCCGGGCGATCTGCTGGATGAAAATATGATGGTCGATGCGGGCGGTGGTTTTAGCCAGGTGAAAGCGCTGGTCGCTGATCAGGGTTTCCCCGGAGGTGTCCAGGATGATGGCCAGAGCGTCCCGGAAGGCTTCGTCCGGGATTTCGTCCATTTTGCTGTCCGCCATGAAGCCGTAGCGCCCCGCCCCGTCTCCCACGGTATACACCGTTTTGCCGGGATAATTGTGCAGGATCAGGTGCTTTAAGCCGATCTGGCTGCCCAGGGCGTCCCCGTCCGGGCTGGCATGGCGGTGCAGGATCACGGTGTCGTGGGCTTCGATGGCTTGAATGATTGCTTCAAACATAAAAAATCCTCTCATTCTCGTTTTCCTTTCTATTGTATCGCATCCCCCAGCCTTTGGCAAATGCTTTTCATGGATGTAGGTTTGTCAAACATATTGGACAGGGAAGTTTAACAGAACATCCTTAGGAGAACGCCAATGGAGGGGACGCATCGGAAGTTGGTTGCTGTTTCTTTGGTGGGCAGCGAGCTGCCC
>CAMOUF010000039.1 GCA_946626395.1 uncultured Clostridia bacterium | reverse complement strand
TCCGGCGCCACCCTGGCCGACACCGTGAACTATCTCAAGGGCATCATCGCCGCCGCCAACGTGGCCGCCGGCATCCAGACCGGTCACTACACCGTGTACAACCAGACCGGCGAAACCGTGAAGGAGCTCTACATCGCTCATAACGCCACCGGCGAAAAGGGCGAAAACCTGGTGGGTGACGGCCTGGCCAATGGCGAAAGCAAAATGGTCATCAAGTCCATCCCCGCTGACGCGGACGGTTCTCACGCCCTGACCTTCACCTATGTGACCGAAAGCGGCCGCACCGGCGAATTCACCACCCTGAGCATCGAAGACGTGCCCATGACTCTGTTGGCCGCGGACGCCATGACCGGCGCGACCCCCCTGAACTTCTTCGCTCCCAAGGCTGAATAATTCCGCTTACGAAAAGACCGCCGCCAGGCTTCATTGCCCGGCGGCGGTTTTCTGTTTCTATTTGTTTTTTACCACACTGGCGGCGTCCACAGGGCCACCCGGTTTTCCCGGAGGGACGCAGGCACGTCGATCAGGCGCTGGTTTTTGCTGCCGCAAAAATCCAATTCCAGGGATTTCTGGGCCAGGATGAAGGGCCCGTCCACCAGCACGTCCACTTCCCGAAGCAGCGCCATCTGATCGGGATCATTGCGGGCAAGCAGATCTTCCCACACATAGCCCGTATAGCACCACACGTTCAGGCCGCTGGCATGGGCCGCCTTTGCCAATTCCAGGCAGGGGACGCTTTGCTCCAGTGGGTCGCCCCCGGACAGGGTCAGGCCGGAGAGCAACGGATTCTTCTTCATCTTGGCGATCAGGGCATCCGTATCCTCTTCCCTGCCGCCCATGGGATCATGGGTTTCCGGGTTCTGGCAACCGGGGCAGCGATGGGAGCACCCCTGAACAAATACGGCATATCTAAGGCCCGGACCATCCACGATGCTGTCGTTCACCGTTCCGGCGATTCTGATTTTCATGTTGATTTCCCCTCGATTCTATGCAGGACGCTTCGTTAATCCCCCGTATTTTGCTCCGTCATCCAGGCTTCCTTTTCTCCCTGTCCGGCCTGGAGCAGGGCGTTAAAGAAGGGGATCACGTTGTCGTCGTTCTGATTGTTGATGGTAATGGCCGCGTACAGGCCCCGGTTGTCCACCTGCATGCCGCTCATGAAGCCGTAAAAATCATCCAGCGGGATACCGTAGAGATGCAGGCTGGTTTTCACAGGCCGGTCCAGCTCATCGTATTCTTCCACATAATTGATATAGCCTTTGGACACGTCCGTATCCGGCAGCTGCAATGCGCCGCTTTCCATCAGATCCTCCAGGGGAAGGAAGGCCCCTTGGCTGGCGTAGGATTTAAAATACTGCTCAGTCAAAAAATAGATATCCGCGTCCCCCGCCGCCATATAGGCCATGAGCTGGACGGAGGAAGTATAATCGTCCACGATGGTCAGCACCACGGAGGACACGCTTTCCATCTGCGGCACAGTCGCTTTCCAGATCGGCTCCAGGAATTGGTCAATGGTGTCAGAGGAGCCGATATTGCTCTGGACATACACGTCGATGCGCTTATCCTGGGGGGAGCGGTACGCCGTGGTGGTATAAATCAGGCTCCACCCCATGACCACGACCACCGCCATGAGCAGATATTTCCAGGAGCTGTATGTCAAATGGTGTTTCACCGTCTCTTTGTTAATGGGGGTTGAAATTCGCATAACCGATGATGCTCCTTCAAAACGAAATAAAAGCCTTGTCTGCTTTTGTAGTATTGTACCACTGAACAGGCGAAATCGTCAATATAAAGGAAATCCATGCCACGATTTTGACGCGATACGGCGTTCCCTTCCCGCGCCTGAGGGCAAATATGCTTCTCAATTTTCTGCACCAATTAAAAAGACTGGCATATAGCCAGCCATTTGGGATCGTTACAATAGCTTGATCAGTTCCCCCCGCACGCTGTCCAGGCGGGGATCGCTCAGGCCGAAATCCATTTGCTTATAGCACCAGGCGCTCCGGGCGATGCCATGGCGCTCAAAGGTATCGTGAATCTGCCGGAACCATTTCACGGTATCCTCCGGGGTGGCCCGGTCGATGACCCCATATTCGCCGCAGTACAGCATGGCCCCGTATTTTGCCGCGGCCTCAATGGCGGGGGCAAACTGCCGGTCAAAGTAATCAGCGGGCAGCTTCGCGTCCTCAAAAGACAGATCGTGGTTCACATCAAAGAACCTGACCCAATAGGCGTGCTGATGGGTAAAGGCGATGGGATCATAGCAATGGAAATTGTAGACTACCTTTTCATCCGCGGGGGCGGCCAGGGCCTTCACGGCGTCGGCGCTGTTGTTGTGATAGCTGCCCACCAGGATCAGCGTATCCGGGGCGATCGCGCGGATGCGGCGGATGCAAGCCTGGGAAATAGCGTTCCAGGAATCGATGAAGCCCTCATCGGTCACTTCGTTGAGCAGCTCAAAGGCCGCCTGTTCGCTCCTGCCGCCAAACCGGCGAGCGATTTCCTCCCACAGGCGATAGAAACGTTCCTGATATTTGGGGCTGCCAAAGAAGCCAGCTTCCTTCTCTCCCGCATCAAAAGAGAAGCCCGCCGTTTTATGCAGATCGATCACCGTTTTAAGGCCAAATTCACTGCACCAGTCCAGGGCCTTTTCAATTCGCTCAAAGCCATCGGCCCGGTAAGAGCCGTCCGAATTTTCCAGCACGTTGTAATCCACCGGAATGCGCACATGATCCAGGCCCCAGGAAGCAATGGTTTCAATATCCTTTTTCACGATGAAATTGTCCAGCCGATCCTTGGAATAGTCGCACTGGCTCAGCCATCCGCCCAGATTCACGCCCCGGTAAAACCCATACTTCTTCATTGGCTTTTCCTCTCTTTCCTTATCGGTGGTTTATTTGGTCGTAAGCAATTGCCCGTATCCGGGGAAGGGCCAGACGCTGCCGTCCACGATCAATTCCGCTTCATCCACCAAGGCGCGCAGCGCGTCCATATCCCGGACGATTCGATCCCGGCACAGGCGGGCCTGCTTTAAGGGCGTTTCCGTTTTTTCCAAAGCGGCCCCGCTGTCCCGCAGGGCTTCGTTGCTTTCCCCGATGCCGTTGATCAGCTCCGTCAGCCGATGCACCAGCTTCGTTTCATATGCGGGCTTGAGGCCAACAAGCAGCCTGCTTTGCTTTTCGGCGCTGTCCGCTACCTGGCCCGCGTAGCTGATCACGGCGGGCAGAATATCCTGGTTCACCATATCCAGCATGGTGTGGGCCTCGATGGAAATGATCTTGCAATAGTTTTCCAGCTGGATTTCATAGCGGCTGTACAGTTCTTCCCGGGTATACACCCGCTGGCGCTCAAACAGGGCGATGTTGTCTTCGTGGATCAGATAGGGCAGGGCGTCGGGGGTGGCGGGCAAATCCAGCAGGCCCCGCTCATGGGCCTCCCTGCGCCACTCTTCGGAATAATTATTGCCGTTAAAGAGGATGCGCTTATGATTGGTGATGGTATCCACCACGATCTGCTCCACCGTGGCGCGGATATCCACCGCGGCTTCCAATTGATCCGCAAAGCCGCTGAGCACGTCTGCCACGATGGTGTTGATGACCACGTTGGCTTCGGCGATGGACTGAGGCGCGCCGGGGCTGCGGAACTCGAATTTATTGCCGGTGAAAGCGAAAGGAGAGGTGCGGTTGCGGTCGGTGGTATCCTTGGGGATCCTGGGCAGGGTCTTCACCCCGATATTCACCACAGCCTTTTCCCCGGCGTTATAGGCGGAATGATGCTCGATGGAATCCAGAATGCTTTGCAGCTCGTCTCCCAGGAACATGGAGATGATGGCGGGCGGCGCTTCATTGCCGCCCAGGCGGTGGTCGTTGCCCGCGCTGGCCACGGAAATGCGCAAAAGATCCTGGTGCATATCCACCGCCTTCATCACCGCCACCAGGAACAGAAGGAACTGGGCGTTTTCCGCGGGGGTCTCCCCCGGCTCCAGCAGGTTCAGCCCCGTGTCGGTGCTGATGCTCCAGTTATTGTGCTTGCCGGAGCCGTTCACCCCCGCAAAGGGCTTTTCATGGAGCAGGCAGGCAAAGCCGTGCTTGGCCGCCACCCGCTTCATGATTTCCATGGTGAGCTGGTTATGGTCGGTGGCCAGATTGGCGGAGGTAAACACCGGGGCCAATTCATGCTGGCAGGGGGCGGCTTCGTTGTGCTCGGTCTTGGCGGACACGCCCAGCCGCCATAATTGCTCGTCCACCTCCTGCATGAACGCCTGCACCCGGGGCTTGAGATTGCCAAAATAATGATCGTCCAATTCCTGGCCCTTGGGCGGACGGGCACCGAACAGGGTGCGGCCGGTATAAATCAGATCCTTGCGCTGATAATACAGGTCCCGGTCAATGAGGAAATACTCCTGCTCGGAGCCCACCGTGGCGGTGACCTTCTTCACGTCAATATGTCCCAGCAGCCGCAGCACCCTTTTGGCCTGACGGTTCAGGGCCTCGTTGGAGCGCAGCAGGGGAGTCTTTTTGTCCAGGGCATGGCCGCCATAGCTGCAAAAAGCGGTGGGGATGCACAGAGTGCCGTCCTTGATAAAAGCGTAACTGGTCGGGTCCCAGGCGGTATAACCCCGAGCCTCGAAAGTCGCCCTCAGGCCCCCGGAGGGGAAGGAGGAGGCGTCCGGCTCACCCCGAACAAGCTCTTTGCCGCTGATCTCGATGATAGCCCCGCCGCCGTCGATGGGCGACAGGAAGGAATCGTGCTTTTCCGCGGTGATGCCCGTCATGGGCTGGAACCAGTGG
>CAMOUF010000038.1 GCA_946626395.1 uncultured Clostridia bacterium | reverse complement strand
GAGGTCACCTGGCAGGGGAAAAACATCTATGAAGTGCTGGGAATGACGGTGGAGGAGGCATTGCCTTTCTTCGAAAACCATCCGCAAATCCGTCGGCAGCTGGAAACCCTGTACGACGTAGGGCTGGGATACATGAAGCTGGGCCAGCCCAGCACCACCCTGTCCGGCGGCGAGGCCCAGCGGGTGAAGCTGGCCACGGAGCTGAGCCGCAGGGCCACCGGCAAAACCCTGGGGCTGCTGGACGAGCCCACCACCGGGCTGCACATGGACGACGTGAACCGGCTGGTGAAGGTGCTCCAGCGGCTCACCGACGCGGGCAACACCGTGCTGGTGATCGAGCATAACCTGGACATCATCAAGACCGCCGATTACATGATCGACCTGGGCCCGGAGGGCGGCGACGGCGGCGGCACCGTGATCGCTCAGGGCACCCCCGAGGACGTGGCGAAGGTAAAAAAGAGTTACACGGGCCAGTTCTTAAAGGGCGTGCTGTAAGCCCTGGGCAAGGCGCTTTGGAAAGGAGGGCCTTCATGCCTGAATTGACCCATACCGTGACCCCGGCGGAAGCGGGCCGCACGGTGAAGTCCATCGCCCTCAAGGAAATGAAGCTGTCCCGGGGCATGTTCAGCAGCCTGAAATTCGCTGGGGGCCTCACCGTCAATGGGGAACCGGTCCGGGCGGACTATCGGCTGAATCCGGGCGATGCGCTGAGCGCGAAATGGCAGGATGGCCCCGGGGAAAAGCCAGCTGCCTGGGATGTTCCCTTTGATATTCCCTGGCAGGATGACCATTATTGGATCATCCATAAGCCCGCCCCGCTGCCTACCCTGTCCTCCGCCCATCAGGCCGGGCCCACCCTGGAAAACGCGCTGTATACCCGTCTGGGCTGCCCGGAGGGGTATCTGTTCCGGCCTGTGAACCGGCTGGACAAGGGCACCAGCGGCCTCATGGCCGTGGCCCGGGACGCCCATGCCCAGCAGCTTCTGCAGCGGCAGCTGCATTCGGACACCTTTATCCGGGAATACAAAGCCCTTTGTATCGGCTCGCTGCCAGCTTCCCAAGGGGTGATCAACCTGCCCATTATCAGCCGGGAAGGGGAAACCCGCCGGACGGTGGGGGAGGGAGGCCGGGAGGCGGAAACCCATTATCAGGTGGAATGGGCGCAGAACGGCCTTTCCCTGGTGCGGCTGCGGCTGAAAACCGGGCGCACCCATCAGATCCGGGTGCATCTAAGCGCCTTGGGCTGTCCCATTGTGGGGGACTATCTTTACGGGTCTCCCTGCGAAGGGCTGCCGGGCCGCTTTGCCCTGCACGCCTGGCTGCTCCAGTTTTCCCATCCCTTCACCGGGGAAACCGTTCGGATCGAAGCGCCCCTGCCGGACAGCATCATGGCGCTGATGCAAAAACCCGCCCCTTGATTCCCAGGGACGGGTCATTATTTTCGGGTCATAATAAAAGTTTGTGGGGGAAACCATTCTTTGGAGCCCAAAGAATGGTTTCCCCCACACCCCTTTCCAAGAAAAGCTATTGCGGATTGAAATGGTTTTATCACATGGTGAGTGGATTCCGCTGTTACAATAAGAAACAAAAGCTTGCTTGTATTCATTTTGCTTCTGTCCCAGCGGCTGGATAATTACCTTTTGGAGATAAAAAAGGAGATTTATTTGCATTCCCCACAAACTTTTGCATTGAGCTCATTGCTTTGATTTAAAATTAAAGCTTGTGGAGGAAACCGCTCTTTGGCGCTGCTGCGCAGGAAGGTCAGTCGGCGTTCAGGAAAGGTGTGATCAACGCCTCGGCCTGGGCCAGGGGATCGGCGGACATATCCAGCCAATGAAGGTTTTCTTCCCGGCGGAACCAGGTCATCTGCCGCTTGGCGAAGCGCTTGATGGCCCGGCCCAGCTCGTCCAGCATCTGCTCATAGGTCCATTGGCCCAGCAGATATTCTGTGATATAGCGGTATTCCAGACCCAGCTTGGTCAAAAATTCCGTGCTGACCCCGGCGTCCATCAGGCCCTTTACCTCGTCGATCATGCCCTCATTCAGCCTGCGCTCCAGGCGCTCGTCAATGCGGGCCTTCAAAATCTCCCGGGGCCAGGTGACGCCTAATTTCAAAACCTCGTAGCGGGGGGAACGCCTGCCGGGATGATAGTCGTCGGCAGCCAGGCGCTCCAGGGCCCGCATCACCCGGTTGCGGTTTTTGGGGTCAATGTCCGTATCCGGCAGCTTTTCTTTCAGCATTTCATACAGGGCGGGGGTTTCAAAAGTTTCCAGGTGGGCCCGGAAGGCCAGGTCGGGCTCCACGTCGGACAGCTCATAACCGTCGATGACCGCGTCCACATACAGCCCCGTGCCGCCCACCAGGAAGGGAACATGGCCCCGGGCCAGAATGCCGTCAATGGCATTATAGGCCAGGCGCTGAAAATCCGCCATGGAGAAAAAATCTTCCGGCTGGCATACGTCGATCAGATGATGGGGCACGCCCTGCATTTCCTCCGGCGTGATCTTCCCGCTGCCCAAATCCAGCCCCCGGAACACCTGCCGGGAATCGGCGGAAACGATTTCCCCTTGAAAGCGCCTGGCCAATTCCACCCCCAGGCCGCTTTTGCCGGAAGCGTTTGTGCCCATCACCGCGGTCAGCTTTCCCTTCATGCTGCTTTCTGCCTCCCTGTACCTTGCTGCCTGAATTGTACCATACTTTTCCCCGCCATGTAAAGTATGCCCGTTGGTTTCCCATATTCGCCGCAATACGTTTATTTATGCGCAAAACTATGAATATCATGAATACACAAGCAAATTATGCATTGTTTTTTCCTTGTTCTGTGAATAAAAATTCAATTTTGGTATTGACATACGGGCAGCGGGGTGGTATACTGCATTCGTTCTCAAAAAAAGGGAAGCCAGATTGTAAGGAGGAATTGATCCATGAAGAAGATTTTTGCCGTGCTGGCCGCGATGATGCTGCTGTGCTCCTGCGCTTTTGCCAGCTCCTAACCCATTTACTACGCCACCAACCCCGAATATCCGCCCTTTGAATCCGTGGAAGCGGACGGCAGCGTGGTGGGCTATGACGTGGACCTGATCAACGCCATCG
>CAMOUF010000037.1 GCA_946626395.1 uncultured Clostridia bacterium | reverse complement strand
TAGGTCAGGGACTTGATATCGTTTTCCGCTTCGGGCCAGAAGGGGGAGAAGGTGGTTTTGCCTTCGGGATGCTTGGGGAACAGGCGCACCTCGCCCACCCGGCTGGCGATCAGCTTGGGATTTTTGATGACCACCTCATAGGCTTTTTCTTTGCCCAGATAGGAAAACTCCTGGAGCATTTCATTGGTGGTTTTAAAGTACAGGGGCGGCTGGTGGTCGGCGTCGGAAAAGCCCTGGCCCGCCTGGATGATGGAGCGGAACACGGCGTCCTCCGGGTCCAGGAAGTGCACGTCGCCCGTGGCGCACACGGGGATGCCCAGCTTTTCGCCCAGGCGCACGATGCGGCGGTTGAACTCCCGCAGATCCTCTTCGCTGCTTACCCGGCCTTCCCGCAGCAGGAATTCGTTGTTGCCGATGGGCTGGATTTCCAGATAGTCGTAGAACCTGGCGATTTTGGCCAGCTTCTCGTCTGTGGCCCCGTCCACCATGGCGGTGTACAGTTCGCCGGATTCGCAGGCGCTGCCCACGATCACCCCCTGCCGGTACTTTTGCAGCACGGCCCGGGGAATGTGGGGCTTGCGCTTAAAGTATTTGAGGTGGGCTTCGGAAATCATGTGGTTCAGGTTGGTCATGCCGTCCTGGGTGGCGGCCAGCAGAATGATATGCCAGGAGTTGCCCAGGGTGTAGCCGGTGGAAATATCGTTGAAATCGCTGAGCTTTTCCGCGCCTTTTTCCTTGGCCGCGTCGATCATCCGGGCCAGGCACTGGGCGGTGGCCGCCGCGTCGTTGACGGCCCGGTGGGCATCCTTTAAGGAAACGCCCAGGTGCTTGCACACCGTGCCCAGGCGGTGGGATTTCAGCTGGGGATACAGCTTCCGGGCCAGGGTCAGGGTGTCCAGGTGGGGCACGTCGTAGGTCATGCCCAGGCGCTTTAATTCGCTGTCCAGCACAGCACAGTCGAACTTGGCGTTGTGGGCGGCGATGGGGCAGCCGTCCATAAAGGCCAGCAGCTTGGGCATGGCCTCGGCGATGGTGGGCTGGCCCCGCAGCATCTGGTCGGTGATATGGGTGATTTCAGTGATCTTGGGGGGCAGCAGCATCCCGGGATCGATGAGCTCCCCATAGCTGTCCACCACCTGGCCGTGGGCCAGCTTCACCGCGCCGATTTCGATGATGCGGTCCTTGGCAGTGTTCAGGCCGGTGGTTTCAAAGTCCAGCACGATAATAGGCCCGTCGATGGGCAGATCCTTTTTGTCCTGGCAGTTGGTGACCACCTCGTCGTCGTCGGTGAGATATCCTTCCACCCCGGGCAGCAGCTTGATGCCGTATTTCTTCGCCGCGCCGAAGGCTTCGGGGAAGGCTTGCACCACGCCGTGGTCCGTGACGGCGATGGCCTCGTGGCCCCATTTGGCTGCCCGCTCGATGAGGGCGGAGGCGGAGGACACGGCGTCCATGTTGCTCATTTGGGTGTGCAAATGCAATTCGATGCGCTTTTCCTCGGCGGTGTCCATGCGCTGGGGCAGCTCGCAGGAGGAAATGTCCCGGGCCATGACCACCGTTTCATGGGAAAATTTGTCATACTGGGTGTCGCCCCGGACGAGAATGCCCATGCCCGGCGCGATGGCCTTGACCACCTTCTGCACGGCGGCGCGCTCCTCGTCGGTAATGGGGGCGGGCTCCTCGTCCTTCCGGGCCCGGGCGTGATAGCGCAGGAAGGTTTTCACCCGGATGGTGGAGGTAAAGTCCGTGACCAGGAAGGACAAAAGCACCATTTCGCCGCCGGAGATTTCCTTGTTCTCGGCGGACAGCACCTTGCCCCGGATCACCACCAGGCCGCTGTCGTCGGTGAGCTCCCGGATGGGTACCGGCGGATCGCCGATGGCCCGGCCCTTGATGCGGTCGTCCTTCTTTTCCGGAGGCTTTTCCTCCTGCTTGGCGGCGGTGATTTCCTCGTAGCGCTGGGCCCGCTCGGCGGCCACCCGGTCCTGCTTTTCCCGCTCCTCCTGCAGGGCGCGCAGGCGCTTTTCCTCGTCGCCGCACACCCGCAGAGACACCTCCGTGTCCAGGCGGAACACGTCATGGATCACCTGGGCCAATTGCTCCCGGATGCCCTGCCGTTCCAGATACTTCATGGAAAACTCGTCGGGCATTTCCAGCGTCACCCGGCCGTTGCCGGGAGCCCAGCGCATGTCGAACTCCCAGGAGGCGACGGAAGGATAATGGCGGATCAGATAATGGTTCAGTGGGGCGCAGTACTTATCCGGGTTTTGCAGAAATTCCCTCGCCAGCCCGGGGGAGGCCACCCGCAGGGAAAAGCTGAGCCCGGGAAAGGCTTTGCCCAAAGCGTTTTTCATGATGAAAAAGCCCTTCTCCCCGATGAGCACGTCGGAGAGAAAGGAGAAGTACGCCTTGTTTTCTTTCTTGGAAAACCGCACCCGTTCGATGGCGATTTTTCCTTCCGTTTCCGGCAGCGCCCTGTGTACCGCCTGGAGCAGTTCGTCGTATGTCATAGATGATTTTCCTTTATCTGATTAAAACGTACTTGTTCATCCGTGCTTCAAATGCTTTGTTTCCAATTGCTTTTTCCGTAAAGAAACCGGCGGACTTCCAGGATTTTTTTGTCCTGCTCGGGAATGACAACGTAAAAAATCACATAGTTTTTTACATAGATACGATAATAGGGATACCGGCGTTCTTTTCTGGAATGATAACATTCAAAGGCTTCCGCCACCGGAAGCCTGTCAAGAATTGCTTTTTCAACCGCGTCGATGAGATCGGCGGCTGCCTGGGGATTGAGAAGAACATTAGAAATATACTGCGTGTGCTCTTTCATGTCTTCATAAAACTGGGGCAAATATCTCAGCTGGTATTCAGGCATGGAGCGCCCTCCGCAAACCGGAAAACACTTCTTCATGGGTCATCCGCTGGGACGATTGTTCCGCAAGAGCATCTGCTTCGTCCAATGCACACTCTACATAATCATTGTAATCGG
Organism: uncultured Clostridia bacterium; assembly: GCA_946626395.1. GTDB lineage: Bacteria > Bacillota > Clostridia > Christensenellales > Aristaeellaceae > RUG563. Next base: position 6,162 of record CAMOUF010000037.1, on the reverse strand, counting down.
TCAGTTCCCGCATCAGTGCAATGACGATATGCAGATTCCGTTCAGGGATACTTTTCAGGAGCAATTCAGCCTGCTGCCGTTCACTCATCGTCAATTCACCTCCACGTTTTTCTATCACTATTCTACTATACTTTGACCATTTCCGCAACCTGAAGAATCGTTGGATACAGGGCTTATTGGTTATTCATGGAAGCAGCAAGATATTCCCTTACCGCCTGGCTCATGGCCTCGCCCAAATCGCCGGTGAGCTTGCGCACGAACTGTCCCTTCACGTACAGGGCTCCGCAGTCCTTGCCGCCGCAGAGGGCGATGTCCGCGTCCCGGGCTTCCCCGGGGCCATTGACCACGCAGCCCATGACCGCCACGGTGATGGGCTCCTCCACGCCTGCAAACTCCCGCGTCATGCGTTCGGCCACGGCTTCCACGTTGATCTGGGTGCGCCCGCAGGTGGGGCAGGATACGAAGCGGATGCCCTTGCGCAGGTTCAGGGCCCGCAGGATTTCCAGGGCGGCCTGGGGCTCGTGCACCGGGTCGCCGGTCAGGGACACCCGCACGGTGTCGCCAATGCCTTCCAGCAAAAGCGTCCCGATGCCGATGGCGCTTTTTACCGTGCCCTGGCCCGGCAGGCCCGCTTCGGTGACGCCCAGATGCAAAGGATAATCGCAGGTTTCATGCATCAGCCGGTAGGCCTGAACGGTCAGGGGCACGTCGCTGGCCTTTAAGGAAATCACAATATCGTCAAAATGGACTTCCTCCAATAAGCGCACATGGCGCAGGGCGCTGTCCACCATGCCCTGGGCAGTGAGGCCGCCGTATTTTTCCAACAGATCCTTTTCCAGGCTCCCGGCGTTGACCCCGATCCGGATGGGCACATGATGGGCCTTGGCGCAGTCCGCCACCCTGCGCACCTTGTCCGCCCCGCCGATGTTGCCGGGGTTGATGCGCATTTTGTGGATGCCGTTTTCCATGGCGGCGATGGCCAGGGTGTGGTCAAAGTGAATGTCCGCCACCAGCGGCACCGGGCTCCCGTCCACCAGCGCCCGGACCGCCCCGGCGCAGGCCCGGTCATATACGGATACCCGCACCAGATCGCACCCCGCCGCGGCCAGGCGCTTGATCTGGTCCAGGGTGGCGGGCACGTCCCGGGTGTCGGTATTGGTCATGGATTGAATGGATACCGGCGCGCCGCCGCCGATCAAAACGCTTCCTGCATGAACTTGCTTGGTTTTTCCCATGGTAAAAACTCCTTTATCGTGCGCGTTACCTGAAAATCCGCAGGATATCCTTATAGGTCATCACCAGCATCAGCCCGATGAGAAGCAGGTAGCCCGTCATATGCACATAGGCTTCGATCTTCTGGGGCACGGGCTTGCGGCGGATGCCCTCCACGATCAGGAACAGGATGCGGCTGCCGTCCAGGCCGGGAATAGGCAGCAGGTTAAACAGGCCCAGGTTCACGGAGATCATCACCAGCAGTTCTCCATAGGTGATCAGCGCTTCCCGGGCGGAATCGGAGGCGGAGCGCTGGGTCTCCTCAGCAATGAGCTGCACCACGCCCACGGGCCCGGAGGTCTGGTCAAAGCCCGCGCCGGTGGTGATCAGGTCTTTCAGGCTGCGCAGGATCGCCCCTCCGGCGGTGACGCAGTAATTGGCGCCAAGTTCCACCGCCCGGGGGATAGACACGGCGGTGAACCCCGGCACATAGCCGGAATTCAGGCTCACGCCCATGAGATACCGGTTCAGCTGGGCGTTATAAACGGGGGTCACCTGGAAGGTAAATTCTTCCGTTCCCCGGCGCGCGCCGATGGTCAGCGGCTCCCCGGAAGGGGCCAGGGAATCCAGCAGGGCGGTGAGCTTTAAATTAGTTCCGTCCTCGGTCACGCCCAGGGCGTCCTGGCCGTTGACGGAGATCAGTTCATCCCCCGCCCGCAGTTCAATGCCCGCCTGGGCCACGGCCCCGCCGGCGTCCACGGAGGTGATGGAAGGATACTTGGTATACCCGCCCTGGGTATCTTCTCCCACCATGTCGTACAGGGCCGTCGCCACCACCAGGGCCAACACGAAATTCATCATGGGCCCCATGAACACCGTCACGATGCGCCGCCACACGGCATAATTGCCGATGGCCCGGGGATCATTTTTAGCTTCTGTGCCTTCGGTGTCGTCCTCGCCGTAGAACATGCAGTAGCCCCCGGCGGGAATCGCCCGCAGGAAAAACTGGGTTTCATATTTTTTGCTTTTCCAGGACAGCAGCCTGGGCCCGAACCCGATGGCAAATTCCTTCACCGGGATGCCTGTCAGCCGGGCGGCGAAAAAGTGTCCGGCCTCGTGAATGGTCACCATGATGCCCAGCATCAGAATGGCGGCGAGAATGTAAAGAAGGTTCATAATTGGCTCCTTTTCGATAGGGTGAGAATAGGCAATAAGCAATAGGCAATAGGCAGTAGGAAATAGGTGGTAGACAGCAGGTATGTAGGAAAAATTGATAGGCAGCAATCAGGAAAAAACCATCAGTTTCTTTATCAGGCTATTCAACATTTTTCCTATTTCTTCACATAACGCAAGCGCTTTGATAATTTCAACATTGGAAATATAGTTCAGACGTACACAGAGGAACAATTGTGTTTCCAATTCGTTTTTTGATCCTCTGGCAATATTCAAAAATCTGACGTAATCCTTCAAGGCGTTTCGTCCATAGCCTTCTGAAATATTTGATGGAATTGAAATGGCAGTTCTGCGCATCTGATCTGAGAGAACAAATAGTTCTTCCCTTGGTAATAAACCTGCGATTTGATATACTTCTATCACCAAATCCATAGACTTATTCCAAACTGTTAATTCTTTAAGATCTTGCATTGAAGGTACCTCATACATAACTATTGGTTATCCCAATGTCCAAATACCTAATGCCTGTTGCCTAATGTCTTCATCAACGCTTTCGCCGTTTCCCTCGCCAGGGCGTCCGCCCGGTCGATATCGTCCAGGGAGCGGGCGGGGAGGGAAGCGTGCTTTTGCAGGGCGGCGTCCACGATTTCGGGGATGCGGCCAAAGGCGATCTTTCCCGCCAGGAAAGCATAGCAGGCTTCCTCGTTGGCGGCGTTCAGCACGCAGCAGGCCGCGCCGCCCTGGCGCAGCGCCGCATAGGCCAGGGGGATGGCGGGAAACTTTTCCGGGTCGGGCTTTTCAAAGGTCAGGGTGCCCACCTCAAATAAATCCAATTCCCGGCCCCCGGTGGGCAGGCGTTCCGGATAGCTCATGGCGTAGAGAATGGGCACCTTCATGTCCGGGGCCCCCAGCTGGGCGATCACCGCGCCGTCGGCAAACTTCACGGCGGAATGGACGATGCTCTGGGGATGCACCACCACCTGAATCTGCTCGGGCCGGGCGTTAAACAGCCATTTGGCCTCGATGATTTCCAGGGCCTTGTTGAACATGGAGGCGGAGTCGATGGTGATTTTCGCGCCCATATTCCAGGTGGGATGGCCCAGGGCCTGGGCCACCGTGGCGGTCCGGATTCGCTCCCTGTCCCAGGTGCGGAAGGGCCCGCCGGAGGCGGTCAATAAAATCTGCACATAGGGATTGGGCCCCGCCCCCTGCAGGCATTGGAAAATGGCGCTGTGCTCGCTGTCCACGGGCAAAAGGGTGCCCGCCGGGCAGGCGTTCATCACCATTTCGCCCCCGGCCACCAGCGTTTCCTTGTTGGCCAAAAGCACCCGCTTGCCCGCTTCCCGGGCGGCCATGACGGCCTTGAGCCCCGCCACGCCCACCACGGCGGCCAGCACGTCCTGGCCCTCCGCTTCCCTGGCCGCGTCAATCAGCGCCTGCCTGCCGAAGCGAAACTCGCAGAAGGAAAGGTCTTGGGGAATCTCCACCGGTTCTTCCGTGCCCGTCAGCGCCGCCAGTCGGGGGCGCAGCAAACGCACCTGTTCAAAAAGCAGTTCGGCGTTTTTGTGGGCGGTCAGGGCGGTTACAAAAAAGCGGTCGGGATGCAGCCCGATCACTTCTATGGCTTGTTTGCCGATGGAACCCGTGCTGCCCAAAATGGCAATACCGCGCTTCATACTGATGAAAATACCTCACTTTTTATTTTTGGGCTGATATTTTCTGCCAGCGTACCGGGAAGAACGTTTCCCGGGTTTTTCATCATAAGGTGGCGAAATAAAAACGGAAGAGGCGAAGAAAGATATGCTCCTCTTCTTTACGCGGCGAAGGCATTCACGGCGATATTCAAATAGATATACAGGATCACCGTGGCCCAGTATACGCTGTCCAGCCGATCCATCATGCCGCCGTGGCCGGGAAAGATATTGCTGAAATCCTTCACCCCGCAGTGGCGCTTGATCAGGGAGGCGAACAGATCGCCCATCTGCCCGGCGATGCCGCCCACAAAGCCCAGGATGGGGAAGTGCCAGAAGGGGGGAATGGGCTTATACAGGGAGAAGGCCGCCGCCGCCGCCATGGCCCAAACCACGCTGCCGATCAGCCCGGCCACAGCCCCTTCGATGGATTTGTTGGGGCTCACCGCGGGGCACAGCTTCCTTTTCCCGAACCGGCGGCCCACGAAAAATGCCATGGTGTCCCCCACCAGGGGCACGCCGAAGGCCAGGGTCAGCAGCAGATTCTGGCTGGATTGGGAGGGGGCTTTTTGCAGCCCCAGCATGCACAGGCCCGGCAGCAGCACGCTGATCAGGGGCAGACAGGAAATCAGAATGTCCTCCAGCTTGGGATCGTCCCGGAAAATCACGGTCATGGAAATGAGCATGAACGCCCCGCCCACCAGCGGCATCAGCAGCGACACACTGTTATAGAAATGATACAGGGGAATGGACAAAATCATGCACAGCCAGCAGGGCCACTGCACGGGGCGGTGGCCTGCCTTGGCGGTAGCCTGGATCATTTCATACATGGACATGCAGATGGTGATCATATAGGGCACGGAAAACCATAGTCCCCCGCCCCACATGGCAAGCAACAGGATGGTGAGCAGGCCGAGTCCGGTCAAGATACGCTGGGTCATGAATTACGTCCTCCAAAACGCCGGTCACGGTGCTGATAAGCCCGCAGCGCTTCGTGATAGGCGTTCAAATCAAAATCGGGCCACAATACGGTGGGAAAATCAAATTCGGCGTAAGCGCACTGATAGAGCAGAAAATTGCTCAGCCGCATTTCGCCGCTGGTGCGGATCAGCAGATCCACGTCGGGCAGCCCCGCTGTGTACAGCTCCCGGCTCAAGGCGTCTTCGTCGATGTCCTCCGGGCGGATTTCCCCTTTTACCGCTTTTTCCGCCAGCCGCCGGGCCGCCCGGGCCAGCTCCGCCCGTCCGCCGTAGTTAATGGCGATGTTCAGCTTGAGGCCCGTATTCTTTCCGGTGCGCTTTTCCGCGTTTATCAGCGCTTCCCGCTGGGCGGGGGGCATGCCTTCCTTGTCGCCCAGGATGCGGATGCACACGTTCTTTTCGTCCAGCTCGTCGATTTCAGAGGAAAAGAATTCCAGCAAAAGCCCCATCAGCGCCGAAACCTCCTCGGGGGAACGGCGCCAGTTTTCCGTGGAAAAGGCGTATAAGGACAGGGCCTCGATGCCCAGGTCGCTGCTTTCCCGGATAATGGCGCGCAGGGTTTCCACGCCCTTGCGGTGGCCCAGGGCGACCTTGATTTTATGCTGCTTGGCCCAGCGGCCGTTGCCATCCATAATGATGGCTACGTGGCGGGGGAGAGGAAGTTCGCTCATAGGGTGGTGCTCCTTGGTTTGGAAATCGGAAATTTTAGTTGGTTATCAGTCTGCGCGCTTCACGCTTTCGATAAACCGTGCCACGATCCACACGCCTTCCCGGACGGCTACGATGCGCAGCGTGCCCCCCTGGCGGGTCTGGCCGTCCCGGCGAGGGGCGGCGGTCTCCAGGATCCCGGGGGCCGCCGCGCCTTCCGGCAAGGAAGAAAGGACCGCCTCAAGAGGCAGGCCCAGATAGCTTGTCATCAGACCTCCATGATCTCCTTTTCCTTGTCGGCAGCCACCTTATCCACTTCCTTGATCTGGGCGTCGGTGAGCTTTTGCAGCTCGTCCCCGGCCTTTCGCAGGTCGTGTCTCGCGGGTTTAGGATCCTTCTTTCGCTTTTTGATTTGCTCCATCGGCTCCCGGCGGGGGGCGGGGCGTGGCTCCCCTCGT
>CAMOUF010000036.1 GCA_946626395.1 uncultured Clostridia bacterium | reverse complement strand
TTTGAACGTGCCGGAGCTGGCGAAGGTGGTATGTGCCTTGTTTGCCCGCATGCCCGGCATGGCGCGGCCTACCGCCCAGATGGCTCCGGACGGGCTCATGGCGGACGTGCTGCCCTTCCAGTATCTGAGCCTTGACACCGCCCTGCAGCGGCCGTATCCCTCCCTGTCCGCCGCCCTGGATGAATTCTATTTCGGCCGGGACCGACGGGACCGGATGAACCAAAAGAGCCAAGCCCTCAAGCGGCTCATCAAAACCCATCTGGAACGGGATGAAAAGAAGCTGGCCCTCCAGGAGGAAGAACTCAGCGACAGCGCCCGGATGGAGGAATACCGCGTCGCGGGCGAGCTGCTCACCGCCCAGGCCTATCTGGTGCCCCGGGGAGCGGAAACCGTGGCGTTGCCCAACTTTTATGATCCCCAGGGCGGCACGGTGGATATTGCCCTGGACGTGGCCCTGACCCCCGCCCAGAACGCCCAGAAGTATTTTAAGCGTTACCGCAAGGCTCGGGTGGCCCAGGACCTGGCCAAGGAACAAAAGGAAAAGACCTTGAAGGAAATGACCCTGCTGGAGCAGGCGCTGTTTGACCTGGAGGAAAGCGAAACGGAACAGGATATGGCCGACGTGAGAAAAATCCTGGAGGATGCCGGCATCGTTAAAGCGGCCGGAGGCAAAGGGGCAAAGAAAAAGCCCCGCCAAGCGGAAAGCGCGCCCATGCGCTTTGAAGCGCCCGACGGCACGGAAATCATCGTGGGCAAAAACAGCGCCCAGAACGACCGGGTCACCGGCGCGGCCAAGGGAAGCGATACCTGGCTCCACGCCAAGGATATGCCCGGCTCCCATGTGATCGTGAAGGCGGAGCATCCTTCCCCCGACACCCTTTCCATGGCCCTCAAGCTGGCGGCCTGGTATTCCAAGGGAAAGGGCGTTTCCGTGCCGGTGGATTATACTCTGCGCAAATATGTAAAAAAACCTGGCGGAACCCCTGCCGGGTTCGTGATCTTTACCAATCAGAAAACCGTGATCATGACCGCCGCCGAGGGCGAAATCGCCGCCATGAAAAGATTGTAACGAGAAGAAGTGATTTGTAAAATTTTCCTCTGTCCGGCAGGAAACGGCGCGGGCATGACGAAAAAATGGAAGGATGCGCCTTGCATCCGCGACAACAACACAGAAGGGTGGATACTGTGACCCTCCAGCAATTGAATTATATTATCACCATTTCGGAAACGGGCTCCTTTAACAAAGCGGCGGACAGGCTGTATGTGTCCCAGCCGTCGCTGACCAGCGCGGTGAAGGAGCTGGAAAAAGAAATCGGCATCCTGATTTTTAACCGGTCCGGCAAGGGCGTGACCCTGACGGCGGAGGGGCTGAACTTTCTGCCCTATGCCCGCCAGGTGTACAGCCAGTATCAAAACCTGCTGGACGCCTACAGCAAACATGGCAAGCGCAAGCAGCAGTTCGCTGTGTCCACCCAGCACTATTCCTTCGCGGTGAAGGCGTTTGTGGAAATGACCAAAACCTTCGACGTGGCGGAATACGAATTCGCCATCCGGGAAACCCGCACCAGGGACGTGCTGGACGATGTGGCCTCCTCCCGCAGCGAAATCGGGATTCTGTATCTGGACGATTTCAACCGGCGGGCCATTTTAAAACTGCTGTCCGGGGCGAATTTGCAGTATCAGTCCTTGATTCGATGCGCACCCTATGTGTATCTGTGGAAGCGGCATCCCTTGGCCCAGGCTTCCTCCATTTCCTTTGAAGACCTTTCCCCCTATCCCTGCCTTTCCTTTGAGCAGGGAGACAACAGCAATTTCTATCTGGCAGAGGAAATCCTTTCCACAAACGAATATCCACGGATCATCAAGTGCTGCGACCGGGCCACGGTGCTCAATCTCATGGTGGGCCTGAACGGCTACACCCTCTGCTCCGGCATTATTTGCGAGGAACTGAACGGCAGCGATTATGTGGCTGTGCCCTTCAAAAATGAAGAAACGGAAAATGATCAGGCCATGGAAATCGTGTATATCACGAGAAAAAACAGCATTGTAAGCCCGGCGGGGGAAAGGTATATCGCCGAAATCAAGCGCTATCTTGGCATTGAAGCCGAACACGACGAGGAAACAAAAGAGGTACAAAAGTGACGAACAAACGATGGCTCCTGTGTGTATTCTCCCTCCTGCTGCTGATGCTTTTCTTCGCTTCGGCGCTGGGGGAAACGGCCCGGGTGGTGACGCCCAAGGGCCCCTTGAACATGCGCAAAACAGCGGATGAAAAGGGCAAGGTGGTGGACTCCGTTCCCAACAAATCTCTGGTCACGGTGGACGAAGTGGGGGAGGAATGGACGAAGATCACCTATAAAAAGAAATCCGGCTATGTGAAAACGGTGTATTTAAAGCTGCCCCGGGACATGGTGGGGAAGGAGCTGTACGCCGACGAAGGCCCCTTGCTGCTTCGGGTTTCTGAAAATGAAAACGCCGCCGTGGCTTACCCGGTGGACGCCTGGCAGGCGGTGAAGGTGGAAAGCGTCAGCGGGGATTGGGCCAGGGTGTCCTGCAATGGCGTTTCCGGTTATGTGGAAACGAAATTGCTTTCCTATCAATTGGAGGAGCCCAGCGGCGCCATGAACTGGCTGGAGGAAGCGGCAGTGGCTGTTCAGCCGATAGAGCTGCGGGCATCCGCCGACCCGGCTTCTGAAATCATCGCTTCCCTCCAGCCTGGCGACGAGGCGGTGGTCACGATGATTGAAAAGGATCAATGCCTGCTGTATACAGCGGAAAACGGCTGCGGCTACGCGCCTGTTTCCGCGGTGGCGCTCCAGGGGGAAAAGTTTGACGACGGCCAGGAAGCGGGCACATTGACCCCCAACGAAGCCATTGCCAAAGGGGAAGCGGCGCTGAAAAAGAAGTTCAAGGCTTTTGCCAAGGAAAAGCTGTACAGCATAACGGCGGTGATGGCAGAGGGGCGGGAGTTCGACACGCCCCATTACGCCTGCGGGTTCTTCAATGATCAGGATCAATATCTGTTTCTGGCCCTGGTGAACGCGGAAACAGGCGCGGTGGATTTCCAGGCCAATTACGCTGATTTTGGCGTCATCTCCCAGGAAGCAGCGCTGCTGCCGGAGGGAGAAGTGCAGGTGGCGCTGAGTGCGGAAACGGTGGGCGTTGGCGAAGTGGTGGACATTGCCGTCAGCGCCTGGACGCTGCATCAGGCCCAGTACACGTTATATTTTAACGACAGCCAGGCGGTCAAGTCCGAACCGGGAAAGCATTTTGCCGCCGCTTACCGGCCCCGGGAAGCAGGCAGCTACCGGCTGGAGGTGACGGTGACGGATGAAAAAGGAAAAGCGGTGACCGCCGAAGCGGCCTTCACTGTGGACGGCAGCCTGACGCCCAACGACGGGATTCAGGAAATTTACAGCCAGAAGGACGGCTGGTGGAAGAGCAAGAAATACCGCCACAGCAGCCTGGCCAAATCGGGCTGCGCCATCTTTACCCTGGCCCATGCCCTGGAGCGCATGGGGGAAACCGGCGACGCCATCCTGCCGGAAAACCTGGCAACCAAATACAGCTATTGTCTGATCCCTGAAGAGGGCACCAACAATACCCTGCTCATCAATACCGCCGCCCGGGATTTCGGCTTTACCACGGAAAGCAAGCTGATCAACGATCAAGGCCGGATCGCCGACCTGATTCATGACGGCGCCCTGTTCAGCTTTTCCATTGCCCGGGGCCATATAGCCATGGTCAGCGGCATATCCGAAGATGGCTCCATGATCCGGGTGGTGGACTCCGCGCCGCTGGCCACCTTCGAGCGCATCAAGGATTCCGCCCAGTATTATGAAAAACGCCCCGGGGTGTACCGGGCTGCCCTGAACCTGGACGATCTGCCCGGCGCCCGCTGGTTCTTTGAAACCGACGAATACGGCGGCATGGAATACTGGCTCACCATGGATTATGTGGCCAAGCGCGGCGTGCGGCTGATTCAGCCGGGGGAAGCGGAATAAAGAGAAGCGAGGAATAGGCGTTGTATAAAATACTGATGGTCTGCCTGGGCAACATCTGCCGCAGCCCCATGGCGGAATTTATCTTCCGGGACATGGCAGAAAAAGAGGGCAGGGGAAAGGAATTTTATCTTGCTTCCGCAGGCACCAGCGATGAGGAATACGGTAATCCCGTCTATCCGCCCGCTAAGCGCAAGCTCCATTCCCTGGGCATTGACTGTTCGGGGAAACGGGCGCGGCAAATGACCAAACGGGATTATGAAGAATATGATCTGCTGCTGGGCATGGAGCAGAGAAACCTGAACGCCATGCGCCGCATCTGTGGCGGCGACCCAAAGGGGAAAATCCATCTGCTGTTGGAGCATTCGCCCTTTCCGCGGGACATTGCCGACCCTTGGTACACCGGCGATTTTGACGCGGCCTGCCGGGATATTCAGGAAGGCTGCCGACAGTGGCTGGAGATAATTCAGTGAGGAGTGAGGAGTTGGGAGTTAGGAATTAGGAGTGAGGAGTTAGGAGTTAATAGATGCGCTTTATGTGTTCATCAATTTTCAACTCTTCACTCCTAACTCCTCATTCCTAACTATTAGCAAAGCCCCCGCGGACATGATGCAAACATCCGCGAGGGCTTCGTTTTTTATTGGGTGATTTGGAAATGGATCAGGCTTTGCCGTTGCAGCCCAGCACGTCCACGATCTTGTGGCGCACCATATCCCGCAAGGCGTTGCGGGCGTCGGTCAGGTATTGGCGGGGGTCGAAGTGATCGGGATGCTCGGCCATATGCTTGCGGATCATGGCGGTGAAGGCCAGGCGCAGGTCAGAGTCGATGTTGATCTTGCACACGGCGCTGGTAGCGGCCTTGCGCAGCTGTTCTTCGGGGATGCCCACGGCGTCGGGCATCTTGCCGCCGTACTGGTTGATGATCTTCACGAATTCCTGAGGCACGCTGGACGCGCCATGGAGCACGATGGGGAAACCGGGCAGACGCTTGCTCACTTCTTCCAGCACGTCGAAGCGCAGGGGCGGGGGCACCAGGATGCCATCTGCGTTGCGGGTGCACTGGGCGGCGGTGAACTTGTAAGCGCCGTGGCTGGTGCCGATGGCGATGGCCAGGGAGTCGCAGCCGGTGCGGGTCACGAATTCTTCCACTTCTTCGGGACGGGTGTAGGAGCTGTCCTCAGCGGACACCTTCACATCGTCCTCCACGCCGGCCAGGGTGCCAAGCTCAGCTTCCACCACCACGCCGTGGTCATGAGCGTATTCCACCACCCGGCGGGTTTCCTTGATGTTTTCTTCAAAGGGCAGGCCGCTTTTGTCGATCATGACGGAGGTGAAGCCGCCGTCGATGCAGCTCTTGCAGGTTTCAAAATCAGGGCCATGGTCCAGATGCAGCACGATGGGCAGGTCGGTTTCCTTCACGGCGGCCATGACCATGTTCACCAGGTAGGTGTGGTTGGCATAGGCGCGGGCGCCCTTGCTCACCTGCAGGATTACAGGAGCATTTTCCATCTTGGCTGCCTCGGTGATGCCCTGCACGATTTCCATGTTGTTCACGTTGAACGCGCCGATGGCGTAACCGCCGTCATAAGCCTTTTTGAACATTTCCTTGGAAGTAACCAGAGCCATTGTAAATCATCCTCCTTCATTGCCGGTTCAAAAACCAATCGGCTTTATTATACACGAACTTTCCTTTTTTGACCAGCCCTGGGCGGAAATTATCCCGCTTTTCAGTCAATAGACGGAAAGAAACGGAAAGCTGACAGGGGCGCGGCGCCCACGGCTTTGTCCGAGGAAGCGGAATCGCAGAATCTGTTCCGCCCCATTAGACGATTTCCACAGTTTCTGGGGTGAAAATTTTAAGTTCAATCCATTGTGAATTTTGGTGACCTCTATTGACAATGTATCATTTGGGATGTACAATATACACGTAAACAACGAAACGGAGGGTGAACCATGGCAGACTCTTTATTATTTCAAAGTAAACCGGATACTGAAATGACCGCCGTGCTGGTGGAAGGCGCGCATACCCCCGACGCCCTGGCCGGAGCGGGCGGAGTATATATCGCCGCGTCCGGCTCCGCCATGCTGTCCAACGGCGTTCAGAACCTGCGCACCGTGGAGCATTGGCTGTGGCTGGCTGTGGAAAGCGGCAACCTGGAACTGCAAAATGAAGACACCACCCTGTCCCTGCGGGCAGGCGACTGCTGCATGCTGCCGCCCGGCAGCCGGGGCGTGAGCCTGGACGTACATCAGGAGGCGCGGGTGCTGTGGATCATGGTGGGCGGCACCTTGAGCGGCGCGTTTTTCCAGCGGATGGGCGCGCTGCCTCACCGCATCATGAAACAGGGCGCGCTGCCCAGCCAGCTGAACCTGGCCAAGCATATCGTGCAGGCCACCGTCCGGGTGGCCGCCGCCGAGGATGCTTCCAGCGCTCAGCTCATGCAGCTTCTGTGGGCCATGCTGGCTTCCCATAACGGTCAGCCTGTGGCCATGGACGCGGTGCTTTCCCACGAAATCGCCAAAGTGGTGGACGCGATGCGCAAGAACCAGTACCGGGACAGCTTCTCCTTAAGCGATATGGCGGCCCTGTCCCGCATGCCGGTGGAAACGTTCCGCAAGCGCTTCGTCAGCGAAGTGGGCATGCCCCCCCAGAGCTATCAGCTTTTCTGCAAAATGGAGCGGGCCAAGGTGCTGCTCAAGGAAGGCTATACCGTGCGCCAGGCGGGTATCGAAGTGGGCATGAACGACCCATACCACTTCTCCAAAACCTTTAAAAACATTGTGGGCATGAGCCCCTCCGCCTACAGCAAGACGGCGCTGAAATGAACGGAATGACGGCGTTTTCACCGAACCTGACAAAGGAAGAGGCACGTATGCTGTCCCCATTGCAATTGGCCTATGTGGGCGACAGCGTGCATGCCCTGCTGGTGCGCACGGAGCTTGTCCAACAGGATAAGCTGGTCCGGGATATGCACCGGGCGGCCGCCGAGGCAGTGAGCGCGGTGCGCCAGGCAAAAGCGCTGAAATACCTGCTTCCCCTGCTGACTGAAGAGGAGACGGACATCGTGCGCCGGGGCCGCAACTCTCATCCCCATCACGGGGTGCCCAAGTCCGCTTCCCACGCGGATTACGCCGAAGCCACCGGCCTGGAAGCGCTGCTGGGCTATTTGTACCTGACGGGGCAAAAAGAAAGGCTGATAGAATTGTCCTCCTATTTCCTGGGCGGATACGGAAAGGATGATTTGCCCTTTGGCAGCGAGACGTAACGCAAAAAGGCAGCTGGATTTGCATTCGATGACCTTTGTGACCGCCATCCTGTTTATGGTCGGCCTAATCTGTTTTTGCTTTGTGCATCTTCAACCGGTATATACAGCAGAAGTGACTGAGGTAGGCCCCGTTAGAAAATCTCTTTCCAGTTCCCGCCACCACGATATGCGGTTTGATATTACAGCTCGATCCGTATCAAGTACGAAAACGGCGAAGCGTACCTGCAATGCAGCGCTTCAGACAAATCGGGCATTCCCAAGGTGGGCTCCACCATAAAGGTGGTGGAATCCAACGGCAAGGTGAAGTGGTATGGCAGCACCTCTTTGTATGTACTCATGGTAGAGTGCTTCGTTGTTGGTTTTACCTTGCTGGCCGCGATCTTGTTCACATTGATGAAACGGGCTCTGCAGCGAGCCATCACCAAAGCAATACATAAAACTTCATGATTTCCACGCTGGCCTCGCGGTCGAACTATCCCGTGAAGCGCCGGAAAGGATGAACCCAACATGCCTGAAAAACAACTGCAGGTCACGCTGGTTGCCCATACCCCCGACCCGGAAAAGACCTGCGCCCTGGCCGCCCGCACCTGCTATTCCGCCATGGAATATGACGAACTGCAAAGCCTGGTGGACGAAAAGGACCAGGGGGCGTTCCTGCGCCGTATCGTGGCGTCGGGCCATCTGTCCGTGCTGGAGCACGCCAGCTTTACGTTCTTTGTTTCCGGGGTCAGCCGTGCCCTGCTGGCCCAGGTCACCCGTCACCGCATCGCCAGTTTTTCCGTGCAGAGTCAGCGCTATGTGTCTTTGGCCGAAGGCTTTGGCTATGTGATCCCGCCCCGGATTCGGGACCTGGGGGAGGACGCGGTGAAGGAATTTGAGAACCAGATGGCCCAGATGCAATCCTGGTATCAGGGTTGGCAGGAGAAATTGGGCCATGGCGAGGGCAGCAACGAAGACGCCAGGTTCGTATTGCCAAACGCCTGCGAAACCCACATCACCGTGACCATGAACGCCCGGGAATTGCTGCATTTCTTTTCCCTGCGCTGCTGCAATCGGGCCCAGTGGGAAATCCGGGCCATGGCCCGGGAAATGTTGAAGCAATGCAAAAAGGTGGCTCCCGTGATTTTTGAAGCCGCCGGCCCCGGCTGCGTCAGCGGCCCCTGCCCGGAAGGCGGAAAAAGCTGCGGACAGGCGCTGGAGATGCGGGAATTTTACAAAGCGCTGTAACGCTTGACTATAAACGGATGGAGATAAGAATATGGCATTTTATAAGGAATTTACCAAAAAGAAAATGACCCGCGCCGACCACCTGCGTTCCGACGGCAAGTGGGAGGAAGAGGGTACTCGCTACCGCAAGTCCACCGCTCAGGCGGACAAGCAGCGCCGGGAAAATGATAATGACAGGTTCGACGACCGCAAGCGCCCCGGCAAGCCCGGCAGCCGCTTTGACGCGCCCAAGGGACGGGACTTTAAAAAGGACAAGCCCTATGGCGGTCCCAAACAGAACGACCGGGATTTCAAAAAGCCCGCGCCCCGGCCTCCGCGTCCCGAGCATTTTGAGCGGCCCGCGCCCAAGCCGGAATTCCGCCCCGAACCGGAAATGAGTTTTACCGCGGAAAACCTGCTCTCCGGCCGCAATCCCATCCGGGAAGCCATCAAGAGCGGGCGGGACATTGAAAAGCTGCTGGTGGCCAAGGGCGATTTGAGCGGCACCGCCAAGGAAATCATCGCGATGGCCAAGGAACGCCATATCCCCGTGCAGATGGTGGAGCGTTCCCGGCTGGACGAAATTACCCCGCATCATCAGGGGATGCTAGCCTATGCCTCCGCGTATCGGTATTACGACGTGGAGGATATGCTGGCCGACGCCCAGGAAAAGAACGAAGCGCCTTTCCTGGTGGTGCTGGACGGTGTGACCGACCCTATGAACCTGGGGGCCATCATCCGGACCGCCGCCTGCGTGGGGGCACACGGCGTGATCGTGCCGGAAAGAAGGGCCGTTGGCCTGACGCCCTCCGCGGTGAAGGCTTCCGCTGGTGCCATTGAAACGGTGAAGGTGGCCCGGGTCACCAATCTGACCCGCACCTTGGATATGCTCAAAAAGCAGGGCATTTGGCTGTATGCCGCCGATATGGAGGGCGAGGACTACCGCCGGGTGGATTTCTCCGGCCCCCTGGCGCTGATCGTGGGCGCGGAGGGCGAAGGCGTCAGCCGCCTGGTGCTGGAGGCCAGCGACCATCGGGTGTGCCTGCCCATGAAGGGCGGCGTGGGTTCCCTGAACGCCTCTGTGGCCGCGGGTATCCTGATGTACGCGGCCATGGGCAGCCGGTGAGGGACGCTTCGCTGTCCCATTTATTCTTGATTCCTGGAGGCTTCCATGGCTGATTTTCCTACGCCGGATGAACAGAACGAGTTTGAACAGTTCCTCTCCAAAACGGACGAGGAAGTGGTGGTGCTTGCTCAGGCGGGCGATGGTCAGGCCCTGGCTTATCTGCTGAACAAATACAAGAATTTTGTCCGCTCCAAAGCGCGCAGTTATTTCCTCATCGGCGCGGATCACGAGGATATCGTGCAGGAAGGCATGATCGGCCTGTATAAGGCCATTCGGGATTTTCAGCCTTCCCGCCTGGCGTCCTTCCATTCCTTTGCGGAGCTTTGCGTGAAGCGCCAGATCATCACGGCCATCAAGGCGGCCACCCGGCAAAAGCACGTGCCGCTGAACAGCTATGTGTCCCTGAATAAGCCCCTTTACGACGAAGAATCTGACCGCACCTTGCTGGACGTGATCGAGGGGCGGGTCACCAATCCGGAGGATCTGTATATCAGTCAGGAGGATCTGAACCGGATTCAGTCCCAGATTTCGGAAGTCCTGTCCGACCTGGAGAGGCAGGTGCTGGAAGCATTCATGGACGGGAAAAGCTACCAGGAAATCGCCGAGCTGCTGGGCCGTCATGTGAAATCCATTGACAACGCGCTGCAGCGGGTGAAGCGCAAGCTGTTCAAATTCAGAGAGGTAAACGACGAATAACAGCGTCCTTTGCCGTGCATGGATCAGGGTTTGACAATTGACCGAAAAATGAGCATGAATTCGCCAATGAGTTCACGCTCATTTTTTTCAAGGTTTTTTTTCAACCCGGTTTCCTGGGACAGATGAAACACCGTGGACATATCTGTGTTCTTATGTTAAAATAACAGTATCTGTTCAGCCGAGGTTCTTATACGGCCTTGATTGTACTGCCCTCTAAGCTCATTGAACAACCCACAGATGCAGAAAGACGATTTTGCTTAGAGCTTGAAACTGTAAACGCTGTATCCGCCAATTGCCAAAGAATCCTCGCCTGAACAATCGCCTTATATTTCTATTATTTCATAATAAACAGGAGAAGCCCATGAAAACGCTGATTGAACTGTACGATGAACGGCCCATAGAAAACGTGCTGGCAACGGAGGTTTTTCGGCCGGAGGAGACGGTGATGATCTGCCCGCCGGAGGTGGCGGAGGACCCGGAACTCAAGCAATCCCTGACCCGGTATTTCCGCCTGAGGAATTGCCCGGTCAAGCTGACGCTGGTGCCTGTCAGCCTGCTGGACGCGGTGAAGGTGGAAAAGAAGCTGCAAAAGGTGCTCCGGGAGCATGAGGACTGCGCCATTGACATTTCCGGCGGAGGAGACGCGGCCCTGTTCGCTGCAGGAGCCATTTCCGGCGGCACGCCGGTGTTTACCTACAGCCGGAAAAAGAACACGTTTTTTGAAATCAAAAATGCCCCCTTTGCCAGGGGGCTCAAGTGCGCGGTTCATTTGGACGTGGAATCCTGCTTCCTGATGGCCGGGGGCACATTGCTGCCGGGCCGGGAGGATAACGCCCTCCTGCGGGACCGGCTGCCCCAAATTGACCGTTTATTCGATGTATACCGGAATCATCGCCGGGTCTGGAACCGGCAGATCAGCTATGTGCAGCAAATTTCTTCTGCTGACGATCCCACCCTTCTGGCCGCCGGAAAGCGCACTTCCCGGGCTGACCATGGCATGGTCACCGCGGATGAAGGGCTGTTCAGAGATTTGGAACAGGCAGGCTTGATTCGGGATTTGGCGATCAGCGACACGGAAACGCGCTTCCTTTTTCCGGACCCGGTGGTGCGGTTCTGGCTGCGGGACATGGGCTCCGTGCTGGAATTGCAGGTGTACCGGGCCTGCCTGGCTGCCGGCTGCTTTGAAGACGTGGTGCTCAGCGCTGTGGTGAATTGGAACGGCGCGCGTCGGGACGCTGTCACCAATGAGATCGACGTGGTAGCCGTGGGCGGGGTCAAGCCCATGTTTATCAGCTGCAAAACCTGCGATATCAAAACCGAAGCGCTGAACGAGCTGGCCATCCTGCGGGATCGGTTCGGGGGGAAGGGCTCCCGGGCAGTGATCGTTTCTTCCGCCTCGTCAGGGCGCAACGTGATGCGCAGACGCGCCGCGGAATTGGATATTGACGTGATCGAGTGGGAGGACCTGCCAACGGACCGCCTGGCGGAACGGCTGAAGAGCATATGGAAAAGAGAGGGCTGAACCCTCTCTATTTTTTGGTTGAATACGAAATAATTGTAAGGATTCCTACATATTCCTGGCGTTTTATGGTTCCGAAGAAAGACAAAAAAAGAACGCATTGACTGAATCCTATATTGCTTTCTCAGAAGGGGCTGTGGGGGGAACCCGCTCTTTGGCATCCAAAGAGCGGGTTCCCCCACAAATTTTTATATTGAACCTTTTTATTCGCCCAGCTCAGCCAGGGCGTCCGCTCCGGCGGGATAATTCAGGCCGTAAATGGCGCGGAACTGGGTGGGCGTGCAGCTTTTTTGCTCCCGGAACACCCGGTTGAAGGTAGCCATGCTGCCAAAGCCGGAGGACAGGGCAATCGTCCGGATAGGCTGATTGGTGCGCACCAGCAGGTCGGTGGCCACGTTCATGCGCTTGCGTGTCAGATAGTCCAGGAAGGAAACGCCGGCGTACTGCTTGAACATCCTGGAAAAGTAATACTTGGAAAAGCCCGCGAAATCCGCCACCGTTTCCAGGGACAGATCATCCATGTAATGCTCGTTGATGTAGCTGACGGCTGTGTTCATGATGGCGGGGTCAATACTTCTGGACGCGGTATGGCCCTGGTGGGTATGGTCTTTCCAGAAGTGTCTGCCCAGCAGCGCGTAAACCTCCAATAGATGGGCGTAGCACAGGGTATTCCACATGGGCTGCTTTTCATTGTAAATATCAATGACTTTCATCAATACGTCCCGCACCTGGGACTGCAGTTCCGTGTCCCCATGCAGGAAAACAGGCGTGCGCATCATGTCCGCCACTGGGGGAATATCCTGCAGCGTCAGAAGGGGATCAGGCTCAAAGAGAAACAGGTAGCGCTGGGTTTCATCCGGCTCCGTAACGGAATGAAGGCATCCGGAAGGAACGATCAGGATTTCCCCGGCGCTGATGCGATAGCTTTCTTCCTCCACCCGATAATCCGCCGTGCCCCGCAGGGGCAGGATCATT
>CAMOUF010000035.1 GCA_946626395.1 uncultured Clostridia bacterium | reverse complement strand
GCGGAGGGGTTAAACCCCTCAGTCAGCTCCGCTGACAGCTCCCATGATAGGGGAGCCAATCATCATGCAGAGCGCAGAGAATATAGCTGGACACAGGGAACGCATTGGCTTGTAACTTGGAACTTCGAACTTGGAATGATGTGCATAGAACGCTCTGCAGAGAACGCCCGAACTAATCCCCCAGCATCCTCAATAGATCATAAATTCGCATTCCAGCCGCCCGTTATAGAGGCGGCGTTTTTGCACTGCCCGTTTTCCATAGCAGCGTTCGAAGCCATTGTGGGCGGTGATCACGGCCATGCGGCTGCCGGGGTGCCGGTCGGACAGGGCGCGCAGATCCCGGTACAGATATTCGCATTTCTTCCGGTCGCTGAGGCGTTCGCCGTAGGGCGGGTTCAACAGGAACAGGAGAGAAGGGGCGTCCAGGGTCAGATCTCTTAAATCCTTCTGCTCCACGGTGATCCTGCCGCCCAGACCCGCCTGCTTGATATGGCGCTTGCACAGGGTCAGGGCTTCCGGGTCGATGTCGCTGCCGCCAATCATGCCGATCAGGCTGGGGTCAAACCGGGCTTCCGCTTCCGCCCGTGCCTCCTGCATAGCCTTTTTCGGAAAGCAGGGCCAGCTTTCGCAGGCGAAGGAGCGGCTCAGACCGGGGGCCCGGTGGGCGCGTTGGAATGCCGCTTCAATGAGCAGGGTGCCGGTGCCGCAGCAGGGGTCCCACAGGGGCTGGTCTCCCCGCCAGGGGGACAGCATCACCAGGGCGGCGGCCAGGGTTTCCCGCAGGGGCGCTTCCCCGTTCCAGGTGCGGTAGCCCCGGCGGTTCAGCGCCGCGCCGCTGGGGTCCAGGGTCAGGCGGGCCATATCTCCGTGAATGGATACGTCCACGGGAAATTCCGGCCCGTCTTCCTCAAACCACTGGGTTCTGTAATGGCGCTTCAAGCGCTCCACAATGGCCTTTTTCGTGATGGCCTGGCAGTCCCGCACGCTCATGAGCTGGCTGCGGGCGCATTTGCCGCTGACGGGAAAACGGGCGTTCCGGGGCAGATAATCCTCCCAGGGCAGGCTTTGCACCAGCTGAAACAGCTCCTCAAAGGAAAGCACCTTCCCTTCGCCTGCCACCAGCAGCACCCGGTCCGCCGTGCGCAGCCAAAGATTGGCCTCAAACGCTTGGGCGGGCGTGGCCTCAAAACGGGCGCCGCCCTGCTCCCCCTTGGCGTCCAGGCCCAGGCGGTTCAGCTCCCGCCGGACGATCCCCTCCAGCCCAAAGGCCGCGGCTGCGATGTATTCCATGGGTATATCCTCCTCACGTGGATCAATCGGAAAAGATGCTGGGCCCAAATCCGGGAAACCCATATAAAGGGTTCAGCAGGTTGATCATTTTGTGAAAAATGGCGCGATAGGCAGCCTGCCGTTGACGGTTCATTTTGGGGAACAGGGACGTATTACATAGATGGTCCCTGAGTCAGCAGGGAATAGACCTGGAACGCGCCCAGTGCCAGCACCACCGCGCCGCCCGCCAGCAGCAGCCAATGGAGGACGGTGCGGCCGCCCTTGCCCGCTTTCAAAAACACCGTAATGTCTGCCACGCCCAGCAGAGCGCACACGGCGGCAAGAATCCAATGCAGGGTTTGAGACATGCTGATTCCTCCTTTATTGCCAGCGCCGCCCGCTTATTCCGTCATGCCCCGGAAGCCCTTCCCCACGATCTCGCTGGAGGAGGTGATGGTGATGAAGGAATGGGGGTCGGTGGCGCGGACGAACAATTGCAGCCGGATGGCCTGATGGCGGTTGATGACGGTCATGATGATCTTGCGTTTTTCATGGGTGAAGCTGCCCACGCCGTCGATCAGAGTGGCGCTGTGGTGCAGGTTCTTCATAATAAAGTCGCAGATGGGCTCGGGGTTGTCGGTGACGATCTGGAACACCTTGTAGGTGCGCAGGTTGTCCATCACCGCGTCCACCATGTAGGATTTCAGGAACAGCCCGAACAGGGAGAACAGCCCTGTTTCCATGCCGAAGGTAAAGCAGGCGGCCAGGGCCACCACCAGATCGGCCACCGCCAGGGCCAGGCCGATGTTCATATGGGAGTATTTTTTCACCAGCATGGCGATAATATCCGTGCCGCCGGAGGAGGCGTCCACATGAAACAGGATGGCCGCTCCGAAGGCGGGCAGGCCCACGGCGAACATCAATTCCAGCACGGGCTGGGTGGTCATGGGCTGGGGCATGGGAATCAGCCGCTCAAAGGCCAGGGTCAGCAGGGAGGACATCACTGCCGAATAGGCCGTACGCAAGCCAAAGCCCCGGCCCAAAAACACCGCGCCTACCAGCAGCAGCGCAAGATTCAGAATCAGGTTCAGCGTGGCGGTGGTCACATTCGGCATGAAATGGGCCACCACGATGGAAATGCCGCTGACGCCGCCGGTGGTGAAATGGTTGGGAAATTTAAAGAAATAAACGCCCGCCGCCGTCAGCAGCGTGCCCAGGTTCAGCCAGCCCATCTGCTTCCACCAGTCGGGGGAAAACAGCTTTCGTTCCGTTTGCTCCATTATTTACCGAACCCCGCTTCCAACAGATACCGGCACAGGGCGTTGCCCCAGGCGCCTGCCGGGCCGAACTCGCTGCCCAGGCCGATGCCGTGATGCCCCTTGGGGTAGATGTGCAGTTCAAACAGGATGCCGTGGTCAGCCAGCGCCTTGGCCAGGTTCAGGCTGTTCTGCACCGGCACGCAGTCGTCCTCCGCCGTATGCCAGATAAAGGCCGGCGGGGTATCGTCCGTCACGTTTTCTTCGGCGGAATACCAGCGGGCGATTTCTTCATTTTCCCAGTCCTGCCCCAGCAGGCTTTGACGGCTGCCCAGGTGGGTATATTCGCCAAAGGAAGCCACGGGATAGCAGGGGATGAACACGTCGGGCCGGGAAGAAGCGTGTTCGATGGGGTCGGCGCTTTGAGGATCGGCCCGCTCAAAATGCGTCGCCGCGGTGCAGCACAGGTTGCCGCCCGCGGAAAAGCCCAGAATCCCTACTTTTTCATAGCCCAGGGAACGCACCACCCGAATGGCGCGGCTGGCGTCCGTCCAGGGGGCCAGGCGATGGCAGGGCATGATTCGGTAATCCAGCACATAGGCGGCGATGCCCTGGCTGTTCAGCATCCGGGCAATGGGCGCGCCTTCATGGTCGGCCTTCATCACATAGCCGCCGCCGGGGCAGACAACGACGGCGCCCCGGGCCCCTGCCACGGGATAGGCCGTCAGGAAAGGCTGAGCCTGGCCGGGGCTTTGGGCGGAATAGGGGGCTTCTCCGGGCCACAGATACAGTACCTGCTGATCCTCCATGAGCGATCACTCCTTTTGCAGCTTTCAGTCAAATCGGGTTTCCCATTGGGGGCATTTTGCCGCCCGGAAGCAAAGATGAATTTGGTCCCAGGTGCATTTTTCTGTGGCCATGTTTTCCGGCAGCTGATCTTCCGGAAACCATTGGACGGCCACGGTTTCCGTGTTGGCCTGAAATTCCCCGTCCAGGGCGGTGCACAGGAAAAGAAATTTCATGATTTTAAACACGTTCCGGGGAAAGTTATGCCGGTCCTGATCCTGGACGGCGATGAGCCTGTCCACCCGCACCCGCATCCCCGCTTCCTCCCAGGCTTCCTTGGCGGCGTTCTGGGCGGGGGTCTGGTCAATATCGCACCAGCCGCCGGGCATGGCCCATTTGCCGGTGCGCTCCTGCACCAGCAGAATACTGCTGCCCCGGATGATGGCGGCCCGGGTGTCGATTTTGGGGGTCTGATACCCCTTTTCATTGCAGAATAAATCCTTGACCTTTTCCAACTCCAGCCCGGATTTGGCGGCCATGATCTCGGCGGAAATTTCCCGAATGCGCTGGAAGCGCTCGGTATCGTAGGGATCCTTGCAGTAATGCAGGGCGGACTGGGCCAGGCTCTGCAGTTCTTGGGCCCAGCGGAGCCATTGCTCCTGATCGTTCATGGCTGCTCCTCCCGCGCTTTATAGCGCTCCAGGAAAGAATGGGATTGGCCGTTACAGTTGTAGCCGGGAAAGGTGTCCAGGCATACGGAATGGAGGCTGGCGAAGATGCTGTCCTCGATCTGGGGATGGGTCTTTTTCAGCCGGGAGATCAATTCCTTGATCTCTTTCCGTTTGCCCGCGTGTTCCCCGCTGGCCTCCTGTTCCGTCAATCGGCAGGCGCAGCGGATGAATTCCAGATGATTGTACCGTCCCCAGGCCAGGATATCCTCCTCCCGGACGCAGTACAGGGGCCGGATCAGGCTCATGCCGGGATAATTCTGGCTGTGTAGCATGGGAATCATCCCTTGGAGCTGGGCCCCGTAAAACATGCTCAGCAGCGCGGTTTCGATCACATCGCTGAAATGGTGGCCCAGGGCGATTTTATTGCAGCCCAGGGCCTGGGCCTGGGCGTACAGGTGCCCCCGGCGCATCCGGGCGCAGAGGTAGCAGGGGGAATCCTTCACCCCGCTCACCGCGTTAAAAACGTCCGTTTCAAACACCGTCAGGGGCATTTCCAGCAGGGCCGCGTTTTCTTCGATTTTTCGGCGGTTTTCCGCCCGGTAGCCCGGGTCCATGGTGAGGTAGGAAAGCTCAAAAGGAACATCCCCGTACTTTTGCAGCATCCTCAGCAGCACCGCGCAAAGAAAAGAATCCTTGCCCCCGGACACGCACACGGCGATCCGGTCGCCGGGCTGGATCAGTTCATAGCGCTTCACGGCGGCGATAAACGGATTCCAGATTTCCTTGCGGTATTTCTTGCTGACGCTGCGCTCCACCATCTGACGGGGGCTCAGCTCCCGTTTCACGCCTGGCCCTCGTGGGCGGCGATGAGCTTTTTCAGCTCAAGAATCACCTGCTCCACCGGGAACCCGGCCTTGTTGGCGGCGTCCGTCAGGGTGGCGCGCTGAATCAACGCTTTGACCAGGGGAGACTTGATGATTTTAAAACGGCTGTCCAATTTGATCATTTCATCCGGCAGCCAGGGATAGGCGGCCAGAATATCCTTGACCTTGGTTTCAGGGGTAAATTCCATGGGTGATTCCTTCCTTTCAGCAATTCTTGTCTTGTCAGGCGAAGACTGTGTGGTGAGTTCTAAGAATTAAGTTCCAAGTTCTAAGCTGAATTTGCCATTCGCAAACAGCGTGCCTGTCATATATGTTCTTGCCCTTGATAACTGAACAGGTACGACTTTTTAAACAGAATAAGGGGCTGAACCTTGAATGGGTTTCTCGGAAGGGGGCTTGGGGGAAACCGCTCTTTGACCTTCAAAGAGCGGTTTCCCTCAGAGTTTCTCCGGTTTTTCCCGCATCCGGCCACGCGTCATAATCGTCCAGAAAAGAGCGCTCCTGCCCCCGGTACTTCCAGCCCACCATGGTGTCCAGTTGCACGTTATGGATGCTGCCGAACACGTTCCATTCGATGGTTGGGTTTTCCTGGCGCAGCCTGCGCAGCAGGTTTTTCACCTCCAGGCGCTTGCTGGCGTGCTCCTCACGGCCCGCCTGCTCCGTAAAGCGGCAGGCGCACTGGATGAAATGCAGATCGTTTTTGTCCCGCCAGGCACAGATATCCTCCTCCCGCACGGTGTACAGGGGGCGGATCAATTCCATGCCGGGAAAGTTTTTGGCCCGCAGCTTGGGGGGCATGGCCTGCATTTGGCCGCCATAAAACATGCCCATCACCGTGGTCTCGATCACATCGTCAAAATGGTGGCCCAGGGCGATCTTGTTGCAGCCCAGGGATTGGGCCTTGCCGTACAGGCAGCCCCGCCGCATTCGGGCGCACAGAAAGCAGGGGTTTTTGTCCTGGGTGTTGGCCACGTCGAAAATATCGCTTTCAAACAGGGTGTACGGGATGCCCAACTTTTGGGCGTTCTCCTCCACCCGGGCCCGGTTCTCCGGGTTGTAGCCGGGGTCCATGATCAGATACACCGCTTCAAAGGGCACGGGAGAATGCCGGTGGAGCAATTGGATCAGCTTGGCCAGCAGCATGGAATCCTTGCCCCCGGAAATGCAGACGGCGATTTTGTCCCCGGCGTTGATGAGCCGGTAGCGCTTGATGGAGCGGCAGAAGGGCTGCCACAGGGCTTCCCGGTATTCCGTGAGAATGCCACGCTCCAATTGCTCCAGATAGGTGAATGTCCGTCCCATGGGCGCCTCCTATTTTCTGGCTTCCAGAATGGAGCGGATGAAATCCCGGCTGCGCTCCTGCTGGGGATGGGAGAAAAATTCCCCGCTGGGCCCGCTTTCCACCACGCTGCCGCCCTCCATGAACAGCACCTTGTTGCTCACGTGGCGGGCGAAATCCATTTCATGGGTCACCACCAGCATGGTCATGCCCTCCCGGGCCAATTGCCGCATCACGGAGAGCACCTCGCCGATCAATTCCGGGTCCAGGGCGGAGGTGGGCTCATCAAAATAAATGATTTCCGGATTGGAGGCCAGCCCCCGGGCAATGGCCACCCGCTGCTGCTGGCCGCCGGACAATTGGGAAGGAAAGCTATTCAGCTTCTCCGCCATGCCCACCCGCTCCAGGGCCCGGAGGGCAATGTCGTTGGCCTGGTGCCTGGGCATTCTCCCGGCCACGGTCAGGCCCAGGGTCACATTCTGCAGCACGGTTTTATTGAGAAACAGGTTATAATTCTGAAACACGAAGGCCGTCTTTTTCCGCACCCGGGCAATGTCCTGCCGGGAAGCGGCGTGGAGGTCAAAGGGCTCGCCGTCGAAAATCAATTCCCCCCGGTCCGCCCGCTCCAGGAAATTCAGGCACCGCAGGAAGGTGGTTTTGCCGGAGCCGCTGGGCCCCAAAATCGCCACCACGTCGCCCTTTTCCACGTCCAGGTCGATGCCCCGCAGCACTTCTAAGTTTTCAAAGCGTTTATGCACGTTTTTGATTTTCAGCATCATATACGTCCGCCTCCGTAAGTCGCCAGCCGCTTTTCCCCGAAGCGCTGCGCCCAGGACAGCACCGTGCAGAACAGCAGATAAATCAGCGCCACTTCCCCGTACAGGGCCAGGGATTCATACACCCGGCCGTTGATCACCTGGGCCTGGCGGAACATTTCCATCACGGTGATGGTGGCTGCCATGGAGGTTTCCTTGAGCATGGCGATCATGGAATTGCCCAGGGCGGGGAAGGCGGTGCGGAACGCCTGAGGCAGCACCACATGCAGCATGATCTGGATATAACTCATGCCCACGCAGTAGCCCGCCTCCAATTGGCCTTTGGACACGCTTTCCAGGGCCCCGCGCATGGTTTCGGCCATGTACGCGCCTTCGTTGAAGCCCAGCACCAGCACCGCCGCCGGGAACGCGTCCAGCACGATGCCCACGGAGGGCAGGCCGTAAAACACCAGATACAATTGCACCAGCAGGGGGGTGCCCCGCACGATCCAGATATAAAACCGGCACAACTCCTTGAGCACCTTCACATGGGCGTACTGGATCAGCGCCACCAGCAAAGCAATCAGCAGGGCCAATAAAAAAGACAACACCGTCAGCGGGATCGTGACCTCCACGCCATATTTCAGCAGCTTCGGGAACGAATCCACCAAAATGCCCCATACCCGTTCAGTCATTCCTTCATCTCCAAAAAAGCATTGATGATACAAGCTATCTTAACATATCGCAGCTAGAGAAACAAGGAAAAATTGAAAATAATTTGTTATGGAAAGAAGTGAGGTATTTTTCAAAAAAGAGGAGCAGACGATAGGTATTAGGCAATAGGCATTAGGCAGTAGGCAATAGACGATAGGCAATAGGCATTAGGCACAATAGGGATGGGGCTCTGAACATTTCATTTTTCTCCGGCTTGCAATTCGGGGCGGGATGCAATATAATAAAAACAGCAAAGGAGGGCCTGCGGTTGTTTAATATCGGATTTGCGGAGCTCATTCTGGTGCTGATCATCGCGTATGTGATCGTGGGGCCCAAGGACCTGCCCAAGGTGGCCCGGTGGCTGGGGCGGATGGTGAAAAAAGCCCGGCAGCTGATTCGGGAATTGAAGGAAGAAGTGGGCTGGAACGATATGATGGCGGAAACCGAGGACGTGCGCCGGGACATTGACGACGCCATCAAGGAAGCCGACGTTTCCAAGGAGCTCAAGGACGCCCAGAAGGAACTGCGGCAAAGCGTGAAGGAAGCTGAAAAAGAAACCATGAATCGATAACCCATCGCGCCAAAAGGCGCGCTGCGTGGAGGAGGATACGATTATGCGGCTTGGAACAACGGAAATTATTTTGATCATCGTGCTGGCCCTGGTGCTGTTCGGCGGCGGCAAGCTGGCGGGCGTTGGCAAGGCCCTGGGCAAGAGCATCAAGGATTTTAAAAACGAGGTCAAGGACGACGAGAAGGACGCCAAGGCCGAAAAAACAGACGACAATCAGGATAAAGCATGAGCGCGCCCCATGAACCGGCCCGGACGGAGGCAAAGGCGGAGGAAGCGGAAAATATCCAGGACAAGCGCTCCTCCCTGCTGTCTCATCTGCTGGCCCTGCGCAAGGTGCTGGTCATCTCCGCCATCGCGGTGGTGGCCGCCTTTTTGCTGGTGTTTTATTTTGCCATCGACACCCTGATGGCCTGGATCATCGCGCCCATCACCGCCCGGGGCATCGAAATCATCTACACCGCCATGTCTGCGGCGCTGGTGACCAAGTTCAAGGTGGCCCTGATCGCGGCGGCGGTGGCGGCCAGCCCGGTGGTGATCTGGCAGGTGTGGGGGTTCATCCGCCCCGCCCTGTATCCCAAGGAGCAAAAGGCGTTCCGGGTGCTGTTTTTCCTGGCGCTGTTCCTGTTTCTGCTGGGGGTCACGTTCTGCTATTTCGCGGTCTATACCCTGGCGGTGGACTTTTTCCTGGTGCAAGGGGAGGGTATGGCGACCCCCTTGCTCACCATCGACAATTACGTCAATTTCCTCTTTAGCTTCACCGTGCCCTTCGGCGTGGCCTTCCAGCTGCCGGTGTTTCTGTACCTGACCACTCGCATGGGCCTGACCAACTACAAAATGCTGGCCTCCAAGCGCAAGTATGTGCTGCTGGGCGTGTTCGTGATCGCAGCCATTCTGACCCCGCCGGACGTGGTGAGCCAGGTGGCCCTGGGCGTGCCGCTGTACGCGCTGTATGAAGTGGGCACCCTGGTGGCCCGGTTTACCAAGGTCAGGGAGAGGGAATGAGGAGTGAGGAGTTAATAGTTGGTTGAACGGCTGGACAAATACGAAAAAGGGAGCGGAAGAGTCCGCCCCTTTTTTGTTGGCTCCGCCTTTACGCTTCCGGGCCGGGAAGGGCCCCGGCGAATTGGGAATTATACAGCCTGGTGTAGAAGCCGTTTTTCGCCATGAGGGTTTCATGGTTCCCCTGCTCGATGATGCGGCCTGCCTGCATCACCAGGATTTGATCGGCCCCCCGGATGGTGGACAGGCGGTGAGCCACAATAAAGCTGGTGCGGCCCCGCATGAGCTTATCGAAGGCCTCCTGGATCAGCACCTCGGTGCGGGTGTCGATGGAGGAAGTGGCCTCGTCCAAAATCAGCATGGGCGGCAGGCACAGCATCACCCGGGTGATGCACAAAAGCTGCTTTTGCCCCTGGCTCAGGCTGTCGTCGGTGATCACCGTGTCCAGCCCCTGGGGCATGCGCCGGATGAATTCCCAGCTATGGGCGTCCCGGGCGGCGCGGATGATTTCCTCGTCGGTGGCGTCGGGCTTGCCAAAGGCGATGTTTTCCCGCACAGTGCCGTTTTTCAGCCAGGTTTCCTGGAGCACCATGCCCCAGTTTTTCCGAAGGCTTTCCCGGGATACACTGCGGATGCTTTGTCCGTCCACCCGGATATCGCCCCGATCGGTATCGTAGAAGCGCATAAGCAGGTTAATGAAGGTGGTTTTCCCGCAGCCGGTGGGGCCTACGATGGCGGTTTTCATGCCGGGGGCGGCGTGGAAATTGAAGCCATCAATGAGAGATTTGCTCTTGTCATAGGAGAAGGCCACGTTTTCAATATCCACCCGGCCCCCCTGGGGCAGCAGCGCTGCCTTTTCGTCGGGGGTTTCCGGCTCCGCCTCGATGAGCTCAAACACCCGGGCGGCGCAGGCCAGAGCGTTTTGCAATTCCGTGATCACGGAGGAAATATCGTTGAAGGGCTTCATGTACTGGTTGGCATAGGACAGCAGCACCGTGATGCCGCCCACGGTGAGCTGGCCCGCCAAAATGCGGTGCGCCCCCACCAGGGCCACCAGGGCGTAAATCACATTGTTCACCGCCCGGGTGGAGGGGTTGGTCAGGGAGCTGAAAAACACGGCGCTTTGGGAATAGCCCCGCAATTCTTCGTTGATTTCCCGGAACTGCTGGGACGCCTGCTTTTCATGTCCGAAGGCCTTCACCACCTTCTGATTGCCGATGAGCTCGTTGATCAGGGCGGTTTGTTTTCCCCTCGTGGCGGTCTGTTTGCTGAACATGGCGTAGGACCGGGAGGCGATGAACCGGGCCACCAGGAAGCTCAGGGGGGTCAGCAAAAGCACCATCAAGGTAATGCCTACGTTTTTGCTCAGCATGAAGCCCAGGGTGACCCCGATGGTGATGACCCCGGAAAACAGCTGGGTAAAGCCCAGCAGTAAGCCATCGGACAATTGATCGGTATCGGCGATGATGCGCTGCACCACGTCCCCTGCGCTGTGGCTGTCCAGGTAAGAAAGGGGCAGCGCCTGAATCTGCCGGATGGCCTTGGCGCGGATGTCCCGCACGGTGTGGAAGGCCAGGCGGTTGTTGATCATGTTCATCACCCAGGAGGCCAGGGAGGAAACAATGATCAAAACAAGGATCTTTCCTAAGATGCCCCCCAGGGCGGCAAAATCAATTTGGTCGGGAGACACGATTTGATCGATGCCATCCCCGAACAGGATGGGCACATACAACTGCGTGACCACCGTGAGCCCCGCCAGCAGCACGCTGAACAGCAGCAGCAGCCTGTAGCGTCCGATCATGGAAAGCACCTTACGCAGGGTCAGCATGCTTTCCTTGGAGGCGATTTTCTTTTTCATGCCAGCGCCTCCCTTCCTGTCTGCTTCCGCTCCTCGGGAAACTGGGAATAATAGATTTCCTGATAGACCTGGCAGCTTTCCATCAATTGCCCGTGGCTGCCCAGGCCTGCCAGGCGGCCGTCGTCCAGCACCAGGATTTGATCCGCCTGCCGCACGCTGGAGGAGCGCTGGGACACGATGAACACCGTCATCTCTCCCGGCAGCGCCGCGATGGCCCGGCGCAGGGCCAGGTCAGTGGCAAAGTCCAGGGCGGAGGCGGAGTCGTCCAGGATCAGGATCTCCGGCTGTTTCACCAGGGCCCGGGCGATGGTGAGCCGCTGGCGCTGGCCGCCGGAAAGATTGCGGCCGCCCTGCTCGATCCGGGCGTCCAATTCCCCTTCCTTGCCCTTCACCACGTCCTCCGCCTGGGCGGCCTTGAGGGCAGCCCAGATTTCTTCATCCGTGGCGTTTTCATTGCCCCAAAGCATATTGTCCCGGACGCTGCCCTCAAAAAGCACCGCCTTCTGGGGCACCACGCCGATCTTTTCCATCAGCGCCCCTTCGGGATAGTCCTTTACGTCGATGCCGTCCACCGAAACGGTGCCCACCGTGGCGTCGTAAAACCGGGAAAGGAGCTGGATCAGGGTGGTTTTGCCGCTGCCTGTGCCGCCGATGATGCCCACGGTCTGGCCCCGGGCGGCGGAAAAGCTGATGTCCGAAAGGGCCGGGTCGCCGGAGGCAGAATAAGAAAAGGACACATGGTCAAACCGCGCCTTGGGGGCGTTCGCCAAAGGCATCCGGGAAAGCTGGGCGGGATAGGCCATGGTGGGCTTCACCTCCAGCATCCCCTGCACCCTGCGCCCGCAGGCCAGGGATTTGTCGATGGTGATGATCAGGGAAGCTAACTTCACCAGCTCCACCACGATCTGGGCCATGTAATTGTAGAGCGCCACCACGTCGCCCTGCTGCAGGGCCCCTGCCTGCACCCGCAGCGCGCCCTGACGGATCAGAAGAATGGTGGCGACATTGATGATCAGGTAGGTGGCGGGGTTCATCAGGGCGGACAGGCGGCCCACCCGCTGGTTCAGCCGGGTGAGCAGATCGTTCTGCCGGTCAAATTCGTCCGTTTCCTGCCGTTCCTTGCAGAAGGCGCGAATCACCCGCACCCCCGTCAGGTTTTCCCGGGTCAGGCCCAGCAGCCGATCCAGCGCCCCCTGTACCTTGGAAAACAGGGGAATGCTCAGCAGCATGATGCCGAACACCACCACGCTCAAAACGGGAATAGCCACGGCGAAGATCAGGGCGCACTGGGTGTCGATGGTAAAGGCCATCACCATGGCCCCGAACACGATAAAGGGGCTGCGCAGCAGCAGGCGCAGGGCCAGGTTCAGGCCGTTCTGAATCTGATTTACGTCGCTGGTCATGCGGGTGATCAGGGTGTCGGCGCCCAGGGTGTCCAGCTCCCGATAGGATAATTTCTGGATATGGTCAAACAGCGCCTGACGCAGCTTGGTGGAAAAGCCCACGCTGGCCTTGGCCGCCATAAACTGGGCCGTAAAGGAAAAGCCCATGCCCAGGGCCGCCAGGGCGATGAGCAAAAGAAAATACCGCAGGATCAGCCCGGGATCGTTTTTCCCGATGCCCTCGTTGATGATGGCCGCCACCGCCAGGGGCACCAGCAAATCCATCAGCGATTCCAGGAGCTTGAACAGCGGAGCCAGAACGCTTTCTTTTTTGTAATCTTTCAAATAGACCCAGAGCTTTTTCAACTGTGTTCCCTCCGATGATTGGCGTTTGCCAGTCCGGTTTTCTTCCGCGTTGAAACGCGCTTTTTTATTATATCAGAATAACCCCCCGAATCAATACACGATTCAGGGGTTTTCCGTGAAATTTAGGTTCAATACGATCTTGTAGCGATACTGAATAATTTATGCCGCTTTCCTCCGTAAGGCATTGGAAAAGGAGGATTGGGCGTTTATCAATTCCTTGATTGCTTTCTCGGAGAGGAGTGTGGGGGGAACCGCTCTTATAGCCAGACAGCCCGAAGGGACGCCTGGCGCGTTACACGCTCTGTGTCATGGTGAAGGGAGCATGGGCAAGCGAAGCGCAGGCCATGCGAAGCAACGCCAAAGAGCGGTTCCCCCACAAACTTTCATATTGAGCCAATTTTATTGAGCGGCCACATACTTTCGCATATGCAGCAGGGCGTTTTTTTCCAGGCGGGATACCTGGGCCTGGGAGATGCCGATTTCCCCGGCCACCTCCATTTGGGTCCGGCCCTCAAAGAACCGGAGCCGCAGGATGCGCTTTTCCCGGTCGTTCAGCCGGCGCATGGCCTCCTTGATGGCGATATGCTCCAGCCAGCTTTCGTCCTGGTGCTTGTCGTCCTTCACCTGGTCCATGATGTAAATGGCGTCGCCGCCGTCGTTGTACACCGGCTCAAACAGGGAAACCGGGTCCTGGATGGCCTCCAGGGCGAACACCACGTCCTCCCGGGGCACGCCCAATTCATGGGCCATTTCCTCCACCGTGGGCTCCCGGTGCAGGGAAAGCACCAGCCGGTCCCGGGCCTGAAGGGCCTTATAGGCTGTGTCCCGCAGGGAGCGGCTGACCCGGATGGGGGTGTTGTCCCGCAGATACCGGCGGATTTCCCCAATGATCATGGGCACCGCGTAGGTGGAAAAGCGCACGTTCTGGGTCACGTCGAAATGATCCAGGGCTTTGATCAGCCCAATGCACCCCACCTGAAACAGGTCGTCCGCGCTTTCGCCCCGGTTGTTGAACCGCTGCACCACGCTGAGCACCAGCCGCAGATTGCCCCGGATAAATTCTTCTCTCGCCGCGCGGTCCCCGCTGTGCACCAGGGGGAATAATTCGCGCATGCGTTCATTGGTGAGTACGGGCAGCGTCGCGGTATCCACGCCGCAGATTTCCACTTTGCCTGTCGCCATACTGCCACCTCCGTCAAAAGCAGTATGGCACCGGGAAGAATCAGTTATGCAAAGGGACAAAAAAGAAATGCGGGGGACAATGCGCGCGGAGAACGGGAAGGAATCAGGCTAATAAAGGCAATAGGCAATAGTTTACTCTCATTCTCTATTGCCTAATGCCTAAAACCTGATGCCTATTGCCTAATGCCTATTACCTATTGCCTATAATACCCATTGCCTCCCTCCTTCGCCGATAGTTAGAATAGACTAACTGGCAATATTTTTTCCCGTTTTCAGCATTTTTGTCTGTTATGGTTCTTGTCAAACGGGGAAAAATATGATAATCTTGATATAGGAACAACAGTGCTCCGAGTCGCGTTGGGCCCTCCGGGTCGGCGCGACCATTGAGTGCCCCCGGCAACGGCGGCGCTTGCCTTTTGCGAAGGAGCCCGGCTTTTCCCGTTTTTCTTTGTGTGTGAAGAAAAAGGGGGAGAGGAGGGGCTTTTGTTTCGTTCAGAATAATTTGGGAGCCTGATAACGAAGGAGGAGGTCAATCATGGCTGAAACAAAGGATCGCAAGAGCTTCCTGGACAAGGACTATACCCGCCGCCAGTTTTTGAAGCTGTCGGGCAAAAGCCTTGTGGGGCTGACGCTGTCCACTTCTCTGCTCAGCGTGCTGGGCGTGACGGAAAAAGCAATCGCGGAGGATAAGGTGCGGGTGTGGGCGTTCCCCCAGGGCCTGCTGGTGGTGGACGCGGACCGGTGCGTGGGCTGCCAGCGGTGCGAAATCAACTGCACCCTGACCAATGACGGCTGCTGCTCCAGCTACATTTCCCGCGTGAAGGTGACCCGCAACCTGTACTCCAGCCGCAACGGCTCGGGCCTGTACACCGAGGATAACTGGACCTACTTCCCGGATACCTGCCGCCAGTGCGAGAAGCCGGCCTGCGGCGAGGCCTGCCCCATGGGCGCCATCTACGCTGATGAGCTGGGCGTGCGCCGCGTGGACACCGAGAAGTGCGTGGGCTGCGGCGC
>CAMOUF010000034.1 GCA_946626395.1 uncultured Clostridia bacterium | reverse complement strand
TGTCCTTTAAGCGCAGGTATTCCTCCACGCTGAAAAACCGTTCCTGCTGGATGCGGGTCATATACAGGGCGTCCAGATCGCCGATGGCGTCCTCCAGGGATTCCACCTCCCGGTAGGGAATGCCCGCCTCCGCCAAATCGGCCACGATGTGGCCCGGCACCCGCAGCTCCCGGGGAGAAATCATAATAAATTCATTGCCCGGATAGCGGGAAAGGGCCCCGATGAGGGAATGCACCGTGCGGCCAAAGCGCAGATCGCCGCACAGGCCCACCTTCAAATGATCCAGCCGCCCCTTTTCCTTTTTCAGGGTCATCAGGTCCGCCAGGGTTTGGGTGGGATGATGGTGGCCGCCGTCGCCCGCGTTGATGATGGGGGTGGTGGCCGCCTGTACCGCCGCCCAGGGCGCGCCCTCCAGGGGATGGCGCATGGCGATGATATCCGCGTAGCAGCCCACGGTGCGCACGGTGTCCTTCACCGATTCGCCCTTGGCGGCGGAGGAATTGCTGGCCCCGGCAAAGCCGATCACATGGCCGCCCAGCTCGTACATGGCCGCCTCAAAGGAAAGCCGCGTGCGGGTGGAGGGCTCGAAAAACAGGGTGGCCAGCTTTTTCCCTTCCATTTTGCGGGCATAGGCGTCGGGGTTCTTTTCAATGTCCGCCGCCGTATCCAGCAGGGAATCAATTTCTTCCACGGTCAGATCGGTGATGCTCAATAAATGGCGCATGGGGATCTCCTTTCGTGTGACGGGCAGCAGGGGAAAGTCGGCGTACACGCTGAACGCCGCTCATTATTACGTGTCGATCCGGATCAGGGGGGTCAATTCTTTATTGCGGTAAGCCACGTCCTCCCGGATGGAAAAGCCCTGGGCCTCCCAGAAGGCGTTGCCCGCTTCGTTTCGGCAAAACACCAGCAGGGCCGCCTTGTTGATGCCCTCCGCTTTCAGCGCGGACAGGCACCTTTCCACCAGCGCGGAGCCCACCCCCTGCCGCCGATACGCTTCCGCCACGCTCATGTGGTAAATATATCCCCGCCGCCCGTCGTGGCCGGAGAGGATTACCCCGGCCAGGGCGTCTCCGTCCAGGGCCACAAAGGAGGTGGCGGGGTTGCGGCGCAGCAGCCGCTCCACCCCTTCCCGGGAATCGTCCAGGTTATTAAAGCCCATGTTTTTGCAGCTCATCCACAGGGCGTATACTCGGTCGTAATCCTGAATGTCCATGACCCGGATTTCCATAAAACCTCCTGAAACGCCAGACGCGGCGCTTGACAGAATGGGGGAAAACCCATATAATAAAGGCAGGGAGTTGTGGTTTCCCGCGGTGCTTATCACCCGCCGGTGATAAACGCTTTGAAAGCCATCGCGTAGTGCGAGTACGCGGTGGCTTTTCTCATCTTACTTGCGAGTCAAATTCAGAATGAATTCGATCAGTTTCAGAATGAGGGTCACGACAGCAATACAAACCATCACGATCTGATCTGCTTCCATGAGCTCACCCCCCTTTTGTATTCACCAAGGGGGCGAAAGCGCCGCGTATGAACTTCCCTGCCTCTATCCGCAGAATTGCTTCCGCGGCTTTTTTATTATAAAGAGCGGGAAGCGCTCCGTCAAGATTTTACTTCCGCATCCAGCTTTCGTCGCTGGGATTGTCCCGGAAGCGTTTCAGCCGTTCCACATCCTCCGGCTGAATATAGTTTTCCTTTGCGGCCACTTCCACCAGCACGTCAAAATTGGACAGGCTGATGTTCTGCACCTGAGCGGCGGCCAGCCTCTCCAAGCCCTTCTTCATGCCGTAGGTGAAAATGCTGGCGATGCCCAGCACCTGGGCCCCCGCTTCCCGAAGGGCGTCCACCACCTCGATCACGCTGCCGCCGGTGGAAATCAAATCTTCCACCACCACCACCTTCTGGCCTTTTTCCAGCTTGCCTTCGATCTGGTTGCCCCGGCCGTGGTCCTTGGCTCCGGAGCGCACATAGCCCATGGGCAAATTCATCAGGTGGCCCGTTATGGCGGCGTGGGCGATGCCGGCGGTGGAGGTGCCCATGAGCACTTCCACATCGGGATAGTAGGTTTCAATCAGCGCCTTGAGCCCTTCCTCCACATGGGTGCGCACCTGGGGTGCGGTCAGGGTCAGGCGGTTGTCGCAGTAAATGGGGCTCTTGATGCCGCTGGCCCAGGTAAAGGGCTCCTCCGGGCGCAGGAACACGGCGCGGATGGACAGCAGGTCATGGGCGATGGTTTGGGCAACGGTATTCATGGGGACATCCTCCTTATAGTGTAGAAAGAATGAGCATGCAGGTTTCGGTGATCCGGACGTTCTCCTGATTCAGCAATTCCCGAATCTGGGATACGGACATTTTATGGGAGCGGATTTCCTCATAGGCTTCGTCGCAGGGCTTCATCTTCCCCCGGACGGTGACGAACAGGGGCACGATCAATTCATCGCACAGCCCCACGCTGTAGCAGGCGGGGGGCAGCGCCCGGTCCACGGAAAGGAGCTCCAGCCCCGTTTCCTCCCTGAGCTCCCGCCGGGCCGCCTCCTCCGGGGTTTCGTTTCCGTCGATGACGCCGGTGGGAAACTCCCACACATAATCGTTCACGGCGAAGCGGAATTCCCGGCACAGGAGATAATCCCCATCCTCAAACCGGGCGATGATCTCCACGGCGGTGAGGCGGCTGGCCAGGTCCTTTTCCGTTTTCAGGTCGTTGAGGGAAATGACCTCCCAGCACACCGGCTGGCCGTCAGAATCGTAATGCAGCTCGTATTTTTTCAGGAACCCGCCGGAGACTTGCCTGATACTTTTTATTATTTTCATTTTCTCTTGTACACCTAAATCTCTTATACACCTAAAATGTGTCTTTCTCGGAAGGGGATCTGGGGGAACCGCTCTTATAGCCAGACGGCCCGAAGGGACGCCTGGTGCGTCACACGACATGTGCCATGGTGAAAGGAGCATGGGCAAGCGCAGCGCAGGCCATGCGTAGTAACTCCAAAGAGCGGTTTCCCCCAGCTTCGTCATCCAACAAATTCCTTCACGCACCGGCGGTACGCGGCCACGGGGTCGGGGGCCTTGGTGATGGGCCGACCCACCACGATATAATCGCTGCCGCCCTGGCGCGCCTTTTCAGGGGTCATGACCCGGCGCTGGTCGTCGGCGGCGCTGTCGGCAAAGCGGATGCCGGGGGTGACGGTGGCAAACTGGGGCCCGCAGGCTTCCTTCACCAGGGCCGCTTCCAGGGGAGAGCACACCACCCCGTCCAGCCCCGCCACAAAGGCGTTGTGGGCGTAATGCTTCACGGTGTCGGGCATGGAGGAAGAAATCAGCAGCTCCTTCCGCATCCGTTCCTCGCTGGTGGAGGTGAGCTGGGTCACGGCCAGCAGCAGCGGGCGGCTTCCATCCTCCCTTGTCAACCCCTCCAGGGCGGCGCGCATCATATCAATGGTGCCCGCGGCATGGAGGTTCACCATGTCCACATCCAGCCGGGACAGCACCCGCATGGCGGATTTCACCGTGTTGGGAATATCATGGAGCTTTAAGTCCAGGAATATTTTGTGTCCCCGGGCCTTGATCTGCCGCACGATGTCCGGCCCTTCGGCGTAAAACAATTCCATGCCGATTTTCACAAAGGGCTTTTCCTCCTGAAACTGATCCAGGAAACGGTATACCTCCTGGGCGGAGGGAAAATCCAAAGCAATGATCACGTCATGATTCATGAATGAGCGCCTCCTATGATTTCTTCCAGCGAATGGATATGCAGCTTTTCCATTTCTGCGGGCAGCTGTTCAATGATTTCCTTGCAGGCGTAGGGGTTCACCAGGTTGGCCGCGCCCACCTGCACCGCCGTGGCCCCCGCCAGCATCATTTCGATCACGTCCCGGGCGGAGGATACGCCGCCCATACCCATCAGGGGAATGCTGACGGCCTTATGCACCTGATACACCATCCGCAGGGCCACCGGGAACACGGCGGGGCCGCTGAGGCCGCCCATGGTGTTGGCCAAAATGGGCCTGCGGGGTTTTAGGTCAATGCGCATGCCCAGCAACGTATTGATGAGGCTCAGCCCGTCCGCCCCCGCGTCCTGGCAGGCTTTGGCGATGGACACGATGTCCGTCACGTTGGGAGAGAGCTTGATGAACACCGGCTTTTTCGTCACGGCCTTCACCGCTTTCGTCACCGCCGCCGCGCTGTCCGGGATGGTGCCGAAGGCCATGCCGCCGCCGTGCACGTTGGGGCAGGAGATGTTGACCTCCAGCAGGCCCACCTGTTCCTGGGCGTCCAAGAGGCGGCAGGTTTCCACGTATTCCTCGATGGAAAACCCGCTGACGTTGGCAATTACCGGCTTATGAAAGTACGCCTTCATCTCCGGCAGCTCCTGGGCGATCACGTGCTCCACCCCGGGGTTTTGCAGTCCCACGGCGTTGAGCATCCCCATGGGCGTTTCCGCGATGCGGGGGGTGGGGTTGCCGAAGCGGGGGTGCAGGGTGGTGCCCTTAAAGGAGAAGGAGCCCAGGCAGTTGATATCATAGAATGCCGCAAACTCTTTCCCGTAGCCAAAGCAGCCGCTGGCGGGGATCACGGGATTGTCCAGCCTGAGCCCGCACAGGCTGACCGACAGGTTCACCATGGCAATTCCTCCTTCCGGAACACCGGCCCATCCTTGCATACCCGCTTGGGGCCGTTCTTCGTTTCAATGGAGCAGCCCATGCAGGCCCCAAAGCCGCAGGCCATGCGTTCCTCCAGGGAGAACTGCCCGGAAGCGCAGCCGCTTTTTTGATGCAGCGCTTTCAGCATGGGCAGCGGCCCGCAGGCGAACAGATACCGGGGATCGTTTTCCATCATGGCGTCGGTGACAAAGCCCTTGACCCCGAAGCTGCCGTCCGCCGTGGTGACGGTGACGGGCACGTCCAAATCCTGAAACTCGTCCAGCAGAAAAATCTCCTCATAGGTGTTAAAGCCTAAAATCACCTGGGGCGTTTTCCCCGACCGGAGCAGGGCCTTCGTGAGCCCGTACATGGGCGGCGCGCCCACGCCCCCGCCAATCACCAGGGGCTTATCGCCGCAGGCAGAAAGATCGTAGCCGTTGCCCAGGCCGTTTAATATGTCCAGCATCGCGCCGGATTCCATTTGGGATAGGGCCTCCGTGCCCTGGCCCACGGCCTTGTAAATCAGGGTCATGCCGTTTTCGTCCCAATCGCAGATGGAAATGGGACGGCGCAGATAAAAGCCGG
>CAMOUF010000033.1 GCA_946626395.1 uncultured Clostridia bacterium | reverse complement strand
TTATTACCTTCGTGTCATGGAGCCTCTTGCTTTGTAAGCGCACAAAATCTATTAACTCCTCACTCCTCACTCCTAACTCCTCACTGAAAAAAGCCCCTTTCGGGAGGCGCTTTTGCGCGTTTTCCGAAAGGGGACCTTCTATTTGAGAAGGTTATGGTTCAATACAAAATCTTGCGGGGATACACTCTTTCCTCCGTAAAGCATTAGAAAGGGAAGATTGACGTTTCTCAATTCCTGAGTTGCTTTCTCGGAGGGGGGCACCGTTCTCTTATAGCCAGACGGTCCGAAGGGACGCCTGGCGCGCTTTCAGCCAATTATTATGATGAAAGGAGCATGGGCAAGCGTAGCGCAGGCCATGCGAAGAAACCTCAAAGAGAGGTTTCCCCCACAAACTTTTATATTGAGTCAAGGTTATTACAGCTTCAGGCACTTTTGAATGTCCTTCCACTTGCCCAGGATCAGCACGGTTTGGCCGTCGAAAAACTCGGTTTCGCTGTTGACGGTTTTGCTGGGCTGGCCTTCTTCCCGCACCACCAGGATATTCAGCCCGTATTTCTTGCGGATGTCCAGCTCGCCCACGCTTTTGCCGATCCATATTTCAGGCACGGACACCTCATAAATGGCATATTCATCGTCCAGGGCGATAAAATCCAGCACATGGTCGGTGGTGTGGCGGATGGCGGTCCAGGCCGCCAGCTGCTTTTCGGGATACACCACTTCGTCCGCGCCATTGCGCAGCAGGAACTTTTTCTGCACCCCCCGGGACGCCCGGGAAATCACTTTTTTCGCCCCCAGCTCCTTGAGCAGGGAGGTCACCTCCAGGGAGCTTTGGAAATCCTCCCCGATGGCCACGAAGCACACGTCGTAATTATCCACGCCCAGGGAGCGGAGAAATTCCTCGTCGGTGGCGTCACCGATCTGGGCGTCCGTCACCAGGCTCATCACCTTGTTCACTCGCTCCTCATTCTTGTCCACCGCCATCACCTGATGGTTCAACTCATTCAGCTTTTCCGCCACGCTTTGGCCAAAGCGGCCCAGACCGATCAATAAAACAGATTTCATGATTTTTCCTCCCTATGCTTTTATCCTACGGTAATTTTTTCAATGGGCATGGTGCCCTGGGCGGGCTTGAGCGGGGCATGGGCCGCGTAAATCAGGGTCAGGCCCCCCACCCGGCCAAAGAACATGAGCAGCATCAGCAATGCCCGGGACAGCCCGCCCAGACGGGTGGTGACGCCCAGGGTGACCCCCACGGTGCCCACTGCCGACGCGGTTTCAAACAGGCAGGTCAGCAGCGGCAGCTGCTCCACCCGGCTGATGACCATGCCGCACAGGAAGAACAGCCCCAGATACAGCAGCAGGATCGCCGCCGCGCTGCGCGCGGTTTCATCGGCAATGCGGCGCTTGAAGCATTCCACATTCTCCTTGCGCTGGATCACCGCCCGGGCATTCAAAAGCAGCACCGCCACAGTGGTGGTTTTCATGCCGCCCGCCGTGGAGCCGGGGGAGCCGCCAATGAGCATCCACAGGATCATCAGCGCCTTTCCCCCATCGCTGAACCGGTTCAGGTCAACGGTGTTAAAGCCCGCCGTGCGCAGGGTGACGGACTGGAACAGGGCGGGAAAGATGCGCTGTCCCAGGGGCAGATCGCCCAATTCAAAAAAGAGGAAATACAGCAGAAGCAGCGTCGTCAGCGACCCGGAGGTGATCAGGATCACCCGGGTCTGCATCCGGTACTTTTTCCAGTGAAAGCCATGCTCCTTTAAATCGTTCCAGGTCAAAAACCCCAGGCCGCCCACGGTGATCAGCAGGGAAAGCGCCAGGTTCACCAGGGGATGCTGGACAAAGGGCGTCAGGGAGGAGAAAGGCTCCTGCACCCCCATCAGGTCAAAGCCCGCGTTGCAGAAGGCGGAAATGGAATGGAAGCAGGCGTACCAAATCGCCTTGCCCGCCCCAAACACGGGCACAAAGGCGGGATACAGCAGCACCGCCCCCGTTAATTCAATGATCCCGGAGGCCGCCAGGATGAAGCGGGTCAATCGCACGATGCCCCCCACCTGGGGCGCGGCCAGCGCTTCCTGCATAGTGCTTCGCTGCTTGAGGCCGATTTTCTTGCCCGAGATGAAGGAGATGGATACTGCGGCGGTGACCACACCCATGCCCCCCACCTGGATGAGCAGCAAAATCACCGCCTGCCCAAAGGACGACCAGGCCGTGGCCGTGTCCCGCACCACCAGGCCGGTGACGCACACGGCGGAAACCGCGGTAAACAGGCAGTCCCCAAAGGGCGCGCCGCGGCCGTCTCTGGAGGCCATGGGCAGGGTCAAAAGCAGCGCCCCCACCAAGATGAATATAACGAAGCCGAAAGAAATGATCTGAAACGTCGTCAGCCGCCAGCGGACCGTTTTTTTCATGCGTGCCTCCTGAAATAAACAAAGCAAACTAAATATATATTCGCCCTTTTCGCCAACTATCCTGCAAAAAAGAAATAATTACCATCGCAAAGCCGCACTTGGCAGCCGCTTTGTGCCAAATGGGCTTGTTCACCGGGCAAAAAACGGATATAATAAATTCGACGCGACAGTTCGGCGGCGGGAAATCATAACTATTAACTCCTCACTGGGACGGACGATCCGTCCAGAAAATATGTTGCCGGGAGGGAACCCCATGATTCTGTTTTCTTCTGTGGAGATCGTGCTGGTGGCCGCAGCGGTGATTCCCGCTGTGGCGCTGATGCTGTATGTATACCGGAAGGACCATCTGGAAAAGGAGCCCACGCCTCTTTTATGGCGGCTGATCGTGCAGGGCGTGGTCGCCACCGCCCTGGCGGTGTTTGCCGAGCGGCTTGGGGCCAAGGTGCTGTCCGGCATGGTGAACGAAAAGTCGCTTCTGTATGCCATCCTGTTTTACGGGGTGGTGGTGGGCCTGTCCGAGGAAGGGTTCAAGTATCTCCTGCTCAAGCGCCGCACCTGGAATTCCCCGGATTTCAACTGCCGCTTCGACGGCGTGGTGTACGCGGTGTTCGTTTCCATGGGCTTTGCCCTGTGGGAAAATATTGACTATGTGGTCATGTACGGCCTGCAGACGGCCTTTGTCCGGGCCCTGACCGCCGTGCCCGGCCACGCCTGCTTCGGCGTGTTCATGGGGGCCTGGTACGGCCTGGCCAAATCGCATGAGCGCCACGGCAATCCTTCTTCCAGCAAATTCTGCCGCGTGATGGCGGTGGTCTGCCCCGCACTGCTCCACGGGGTGTACGACGTGATCGCCGCGCTGGGGGGCGGCTCCCTGTCCTGGATTTTCGTTGCCTTTATCGCCGTCATGTTCCTGGCCGCCTACGGAATGGTAAAGCGCCTTTCCGTTCAGGACCGTTATTTGTGACAGGAAAGAAAAAAAGAAACTGTTTCTAAACGAAAAAAAGCCTAAGTAAGCACTGATCAATTCAGCATCTTGCATATAAACCCATCATAGAGACAAGACAAAATGTAGGGGCGGATATCATCCGCCCGAAAAAGCTGGCATTACGAATGTTGGAAAACCAAGTACACGAAACGATTCTCTCAGCGGGCGGA
>CAMOUF010000032.1 GCA_946626395.1 uncultured Clostridia bacterium | reverse complement strand
TGACGCGGGTGGGAGCAACCTGGGAGATATGCACCAGACCGTCCACGCCGGGCTCCAGCTCGATGAACGCGCCGAAGGGGCGGATGCGCACCACGGGACGCTCCAGGATGACGCCCACGGGATACTTTTCTTCAATGTTG
This sequence comes from uncultured Clostridia bacterium, assembly GCA_946626395.1. Taxonomy (GTDB): domain Bacteria; phylum Bacillota; class Clostridia; order Christensenellales; family Aristaeellaceae; genus RUG563. The sequence continues at coordinate 15,182 of CAMOUF010000032.1, read as the reverse complement.
TCCCAGGGCTTGGGCTGCAGTTCCTTGTAGCCCAGCTGGATGCGTTCGCGTTCGCGGTCCAGGGATTTGATCTTGACTTCGACTTCCTGGTTCACCTGCAGCACATCGCTGGGATGATTCACGCGGCTCCAGGCCAGGTCGGTGATGTGGATCAGGCCGTCCACGCCGCCCAGGTCAACAAACGCGCCGAAGTCCGCGAAGCGGCGAACGATCCCCTTCACCACAGCGCCCACTTCCAGCTTCTCCCAAGCAGCTTCCTTCTTGGCCTTGTTTTCTTCGTCGATGACCTGCTTGCGGCTGGCCACGATGCGCTTCTTCTGCTTGTCCACGTCGATGATCTTGAGCTTCATGGGCTGGCCCACGAACTGGCCGATCTTTTCCACATAGCGCTGAGCCAGCTGGCTGGCAGGCACAAAAGCGCGCACGCCGCCTTCAACGCTGGCCAGCAGGCCGCCCTTGACGGCTTCCTTGCCCACGGCGTCGATATATTCGCCGTTTTCGTATTTTTCCATCAGCGCTTCCCAAGCCTTGCGATTCACGATATTGCGCTGAGAAAGCAGGACGTTGCCTTCGCCGTCGTTGACCTTGACGACCTCGACCTCGATCTCGTCGCCGAGTTTCACGTCCTGTTCCACCATGTCGGAGCGCTTGATCAAACCATCGGACTTGTAGCCGATGTTGACGCACACTTCGTCATCGGTGATCTGAACCACGGTGCCCGTTACGGTTTGGCCCGTGCGGATGCGAACCACGGTCGCCTCGATGTCTTCCATAGTGAGTGCTTGGTTTTCCTGGTTTTCCTGGTCGATGTGTTCCATGTCGTTCATGCGTGTGACAACCTCCTTAAATGACCAATCCGGTGTTGATGCGCCGGCGGCTATTCCTATGTGATGGGTGTGGATATCTGCAAAGTGCGCTGGGATATCAGCGGCACGTTCCACCATAACGGTGCGCGGGCAGATAGCCCGGCATACTTCATATAATTTGCGGGTGTTGGCGCTGGTCTTTCCGCCCACCACCACCATGGCGTCCACCTGCGCGGCCAGGGCCTTGGCTTCCTCCTGGCGCATCCGGGTGGCGGGGCAGATGGTGTTTTTGGTTTGCAGGCGGGGAATGCGCCTATTCAGGCAGGAGAGGATCCTGTCCCATTCCTCCTGGGAAAAGGTGGTCTGGCTTACGGCCAGGGCTTCCTCCATGGGCGGCAGGGCCTCCGCCTCGGAAACGGAGCTGATGACGAAGTATTTCCCCCTGCACCAGCCCGCTGTGCCCTGCACCTCGGGATGCTCCTTTTCGCCCACCAGAATGATGGGCGCGCCCTTTTCGCTGCTTTCCCGCACGATATTGTGCAGCGCCCGCACGTAGGAGCAGGTGCAGTCCCGGATCAAAAGGCGCTGGGCCCGGCACTCCTCCTCCACCTGAGGAGAGACGCCGTGGCTGCGCAGCAGAATGACGCTGCCGCTTATCGCCTCCCGCACGTGGGAAATGGGGATGACTCCCGCCTGCCTGAGCGCGGCCACCGCCTCGGGATTATGGATCAATTCCCCCAGGGAATAGCAGGCGACGCCTTGCTCCTGGGCCTCCCGCGCGGCGGTAAAAGCGATTTCCATGGCTCTGCGCACGCCGGCGCAGTATCCGGCGTAGCGCGCGATGGTGTACGGCATACTCATACCTCTCCATAACCGTGGCTATTTTATGTTTGTTCGCCGTGTTTTTTTATTTTCCTGCTATTTACATAAAAAAATTTTTAAATTTTTCTTACCAAAAAGCGTCAAAATGATTTACGGTTTTTGAAAGATTTTGCCCTGTTGGCTGATGAACGAAACGTAAATTTTTCGGTTTTCCGGGAAGAGAGGAAGAAAAAGCCCCGTTCATGTGTTATAATCATGAGAAACCAATGGAAAGGGGCTGGAAAATGGAGAGAAAGAGGTGTATAATACCTGTGGTCTTTCCGCGCCGTTTTTGGATTCCGGCCCTGCTGAGCGCCCTTTTGCTGGCGGGGGCAGCGGTTTTCCTGCTGACCCGGGGCGATGACGGGACCGTAAAGCCCGGCGACGCGCTGCTTACAGCGTCCCAGGGCCTGACGGAATACCGGGCCACATTGCGGATGGACCCGGAAGCAGGCACCTTGGCCATTTCGGAAACGGTGGACTATGTGAACGCCACCGGGGAGTCGCTGAACGATTTATCCCTGCGGCTGTGGATCAACGCATTTAAAAAGGAAGAAACCAGTCCCGCCAGCCTGGAAGAAATCTACGACGCCTGCTATTTCGCCGGTTTTTCCCCCGGCGGCATGACGGTGTACGACGTGCTGTGGAACGGGGAGCGGGTGGACTTCGCTTTTTCCAACGAGGATGAAACGGCCCTGCGCTTTGCCATTCCCACCCTTTTGCCGGGAGAGCGGGGCACCCTGCTTTTTCGGGGCGTGGCGCAGATTCCCCAGTGCGCTTACCGAACGGGCCGGACGGAGGGGATCTGGCAATTGGGCAACGTGATCCCGCTGATGGCCCATTGGGAAAACGGGGAATGGCGTCAGGACGCCTACGCCCCCATCGGCGATCCCTTTGTCAGCGACTGCGCCAACTTTGATCTTTCGGTGTACGTGCCCGAAGGCTGGACGCCCGCCTGCTCCGCTCCGCTAAAAAAGAAGGCGGATGGCCTGTGGCAGGGAACCATTTTAGCGGCCCGGGACGCTGCCCTGTGCCTTTATGAAAATGGGAAAACAGCGAAAGCGCGGCTGGGGGATACGCTGATTCTGTCCTATGCCGCCGGGGAGGAAGAGGCCCGGGCGGCGCTAAAGTACGGGAAAAAGGCCCTGGAAACCTTTTCTTCCCTGTACGGCCCTTATCCCTATCCGGTCTATACCCTCTGCCAGACGGATTTTCCCTTTGGCGGCATGGAGTATCCGGCCCTGAGCATGATCGGCAAAAGCCTGTATGCCGGGGACAAAAGGGAAACCCTGGAATTGACCGTGGCCCACGAAACGGCCCACCAATGGTTTTACGCCCTGGTGGGGTCGGATCAGGCGCTCAGCCCCTGGCAGGATGAGGCGCTGTGCGAATACGCCATGCTGCGGTATGTGCAGAAGCGCTACGGACAGAGCAGTTTCGACACCCTGAAATATTACCGGGCCGACGCTCCCATGGCGGAGGGCGTTTCCGGCAGCCTGACCCCCGGCAGCCCCATTTCCTATTTCAGCAATTTTACGGACTACCGCACCGTGGTCTATGGCCGGGGCGCGGCCCTGCTGCTGGCGCTGGATGAATTTTTGCCCGGCGGCACGGACGCTTTTCTCAAAGCCTATGTTCAGGCGTTTTCATTCGGGTATGTGACCCGGGCCCGGTTTGAAGCGTTCCTCAATCGCTATTCCGGCCTGGACGCAGGCCCGCTGCTGCTGGATTATCTGGACACGGTGATGTGATTTGGCCGGATGGACACGCCAAATAAGAAAAACATTGATCTGATACAAAAGGAGTAAACCATGAGACCACAGGAATGCTGCGTATTGATTCCTTCCCTGTCCCCGGATGAACGGCTGCCCGCCTATGTGAAGGAGCTGCTGGCGGCGGAGTTTGGGCTGATCCTGGTGGTGGACGATGGGTCCAGCGCGGAATACCAGAAGTTTTTTGATGAAATCGCGGGCTGGGAACGCTGCCATGTGCTGCACCACGAGGTGAACCGTGGCAAGGGCGCGGCCCTGCGCACAGGCTTTGCCTACCTCAAGGAACACACCCATCTCCAGGGCATGATCACCGCCGATTCCGACGGACAGCATACCGTGCCGGATACGCTGAAGCTGGCGGCGGAACTGAGCGACAAAGAAGAGCTTTTACTGGGCAGCCGGGATTTTTCCAAAAACAATCCCAACGTGCCCCCAAAATCCCGCTTTGGCAACCGCATGACCAGCGCGGTGTTCCGGGTGCTTTACGGCCATTGGTTGCCGGATACTCAGACGGGGCTGCGGGCCTTCCCCAGAACACTGACGGATTTCATGCTGTCCGTGTCCGGGGACCGGTTCGAGTATGAAATGAACATGCTCATTCAGTGCGCGGGGCAGAAGATCCCCATGCGGGCCGTGACCATCGAAACCATTTACCACGAGGAAAACAAGGGCACCCACTTCCATCCCATCCGGGATTCCTGGCGAATTTATAAGCTGCTGCTGGGCACCTTCCTGCGCTACAGCGCCGCCAGTATCATTTCCTTCCTGGTGGACTACGCGGTGCTGTGGGTGATGATGTTCTATGTGTTCAAGGACAGGCCGGACATTACCCTGCTGGGCATTCCCTTCAGCTTCAAGGCCCTGGTGGCCACGCCCATTGCCCGGGTCTGCTCCGCGCCGTTGAATTTCCTGCTGAACAAAAGCTTTGTGTTTCAAAGCCACAGCAGCGGGGCGGTGGTCCGGTACATCGTGCTGGCCGTGTGCTCCCTGGTGGTCACCACATTCCTGTTCGGGTTCCTGGATCATTTCGTGACCATCAACGCCCTGCATATCCCCCTGAAAATCATCATTGATATTCTGATGTACATCGTCAATTTCCGCATCCAGAAGGCCTGGGTGTTCCCGGCGCAGAAAGCGGAAAAGACCAATTGATAAAGGAGAAAATGAGTATGAAGCTTCCTGTTCGTATCGTATTGTCCCTGCTGTGCGTGGCGATGGTGCTGAGCGCGCCCTTTGTGATCTCCTCTCCCAGCATGCTGGAGGATGCCCGCTGGGAAATCCAGGATGAACTGGACAGCCAGGACAGCGGCTGGCTGCGGCTGTTCCCCGCAGCGCGGGCTGAGGACGAGCCTCCTGCTTATTCCCTGCCCATGGATACCTCCGCGGGCATGGAGCCCAACCCCGCCCTCTTTACCGAGGCCGGCTATGAGGATGCCTCCATCCGCGTGCAGATGGAAACCAGGGAAGAGGACGGCGTGGTGTGGCGCATCGCCTGGGTGGAGATCGCCTCTCCCACCCAATTGCGCACCGCTTACGCGGGCAAGACCATCAAGAAGGACACCACCGGCCTGGTCACCGTGATGGCCAAGCAGCATAACGCCATCGTGGCCATCAACGGCGATAACTACACCAATGAAACCGCCAAGCACAGCTTCATTTACCGCATGAGCGAAAAGCGCCAGGCCAAGCTGAACAAGCAAAAGGACATCCTGATCATCGACGAAAGCGGCGATTTCCATACCTTTATCAAGTCCGCCGGGGCGGACACCTTTGAAAAGGACACCGGCCACCAGATCGCCAACGCCTTCATGTTCGGGCCTGCCCTGGTGCACAACTACGAAGTGCTCAAAACCGATAAGAACTACAACTTCAACCCCAGTGGCCGGGAGCCTCGCTGCGCCATTGGCCAATTGGATACGCTGAGCTATGTGCTGGTGGTGGCGGACGGCCGGGGCAATTCCGGCTCTGAAGGCGCCACCCACCAGGAGCTGGCGGAGTTCATGGCCTCTCTGGGCTGCCGGGAAGCCTATAACCTGGACGGCGGCAACAGCGCCATCATGGTATATAACAATGAAATTTATAATTATAAAGCCAGGGAACGGGACGTGGCGGATGTGATTTACTTTGCCACCGCCGTGCCCGCGGAGGAATGGAAAAAGTGATCACGCTGCGTTCGGACGCCCCCACCAGCTTTTTCCTGGGGATGGAGGTTTACTCTTTCGGTCTGTATGTGACATTGGGCCTGGCGCTGGCGATGATCTTGCTTTCGCTGCTCATTCATAAAGCCGGGCTGAAAAAGGGAACGGCCCCGCTGACCGGCGTGCTTTCCATGGGGCTGGGGTTTGTTCTGTCCCGGCTGCTCTTTGGGTTCATGGATGAATCCCTGGGCCAGGTGATGCCTCTGTGGGTGATGCTCCGGGTGAACACCGGCGGGTATTCCATGATGGGCGCGCTGCTGGGGGCCAGTATCGGCGCAGCCCTTTCCGCCCGGCTCACCCGGCAGAATGCCGCCCGGCTGCTGGATCTGCTGGCTCCCGCCCTGCTTTTGTTCGTAGCCTGCGAACGGCTGGGGGAGGGGTATATTGAGGAATTCGGCGTCAGCAGGCTGCTGTCGGATAATTTGTTCAATGGCTCCTTCCTGGCGGTGGAGGGAGACTATGGCTGGCGGCTGAACACGTATCTGCTGGAATCCGTCACCGCCTTCCTGCTGACCTTGATTCTGCTGCGGGACACGGGCCGGAGCCGCCGGATGGGGAATACTTTCCTGGCCTTCCTGCTTTTGTTTGGCGGCAGTCAGATCCTGCTGGAAAGCCTGCGCTATGACCAGCACATGACCATCAAGGCGTATGTGAAGCTGCAGCAGGTGATTTCCATGATGCTGCTGGGCACGGGGGTGATCGTCCTGGCGGTGAGGAACCTGAAGAAGCGCCGGGGCCTGGCCGTGGCGGCGCTGCTTTCCATCCCGGTCACCGTGGGCATCGGCGTGGGCATCGAATTCATGATCGACCGCACCGCCGTGAGCCATTACCTGCTGTATCTGGCGTTTCTGATCGCCGTCAGTGTGCCGGTGATCCTGGGACTCAAGCTGCGCAAGGAGGAAACGGATGAAGAAATCGGACATTGACCGGATCAACGAATTGGCCCGGAAAAAGAAAACCGTGGGCCTGACGGAAGGGGAACTGGAGGAGCAAAAGCGGCTGCGCCGGGTGTATATCGACGAGTTCAAGGAAAATCTCCGGGCCACCCTGGACCAGGTGTATATCGAGCGGGAGGACGGCTCCTACGAAAAACTGCAAAAGAAACCGCCGCTGAACTGAACAGGAAACTCTTTCAACGGAAAAAAAGAAAAATAACGGAAATTATACTTGCCGTTTTTGGGGATTTCCTGTATAATAGCTTCGTTGCCTTAAAAAACAGTTTAGGAGATGTATTTGCAATGCAGAAAAAAAGCGTGTTTGCCCTGCTGCTGGTCCTCATGCTGGTCATGAGCGGCTGCGCGCTGGTTACAAAGGACACTGAAAAGGATTATGCCCGGACCATCATCGATGTAAACGGCGAAACCGTCAGCAAGCGCACCATCCTGGCCGCGGTGGATAATCAGATTGCCCAGAACCAGTATTATAACCAGCTCTTTGCCAACAGCGGTTATTCCGCTTCCTTCGCCACGGACGAAGCTACCGTTACCAGCCAGATCGTGGAAGCCTACACCGAAAACCTGGTCACGAAGCAAAAGGCCCTGGCCGAAGGCTTTGACAAGCTGACCGAGGAAGAACAGACGGAAGTGGAAACCAACGCCAAGAATTACTATGACAGCTTCATCAAGTCCGTGGTGGACAGCTACTTTGCCAACACCACCCTGGAGGGCGACGAACTGACCGCTGCCGCTGAAAAGTATGTGAAGGACAACGCCATCACCACCGGCGACGGCCGCTCCACGCTGGAAGACTTCGTTCGCTACGCCACGGAAAACAAGGCCATCGAAAAGCTGGAAGCCGATATCGTGAAGGATGTGACGGTTTCCGAAGAAGAAATCACCGCTGATTTCGACAGCAAGGTGGAAGCCGCCAAGACCCAGATGGAAAGCAATCCCGACCAATACGGCTACAGCCTGATGAACGGCTCCCCCGTGTACTACGCTCCCGCCGGCTACCGGATGATCAAGCACATCCTGGTGGGTATTTCCGAGGAAGACAATAAGGTCATCGAAGAAAAGCAGACCGCCCTCACCGATGCCCAGACCGCGCTGAACGAAGCCGCCGAGGACGCGGACAAGACCGCTCTGCAGGCCGCCGTGGACGCTGCTCAGGCTGAATTGGACGCCGCGAAAGCGCAGGGCATGGCCAACGCCAAGGTCAAGGCCGACGAAGTGTATGCCAAGGCTACCGCGGAAAGCGCGGACTTTGACGCCCTGATTGCCGAATACAGCACCGACAATATGCCCGCTGAAGGCTACGCCGTCCGGGAAGGCTACGCTTACTTTGTGGAATCCTTCGTGAAAGGCGCGATGGCCCTGCAGAACGTGGGCGACGTGAGCGAGCCTGTGGAATCCACCTACGGCTATCATGTGATCAAGTATGTGTCTGACGTGCAGGAAGGCCCCGTGGATCTGGCCACCGTGCATGACAGTATTTCCGCTTCCCTGCTGTCCACCAAGCAGGATACGTTACAGCATGAGACCATTGAAAAGTGGGTCAGCGAAGCCAACGTAAAGACCTATCTGGACAGGATGAACTGATAGCGTTCATCTTCTCAGGACCGCCGGTTGAACCGGCGGTCTTTTTCTGTTGCAGGCGCATATTTTTTTTCCCATGCGAAAAAATACAATTAGAATCTGCAAGGAGGGAAGCGTATGAATCCGTTTCAATTAAAGCCTGAAAAAACAGCCGATCAGTTTATGGACTGGCAGCGCCTGTATCCCCGGTCTTACCAGAAGATGGAGATCGACCCCTACACCCGGGTCAGGATCATTCTGATGAACGGCACGGAATTTGAATCCGCTGGATTTTCCCATCAGTTCCAGCGCCATGAGGCCAATAATGAGCTCCGCCAGGAGCTGGCCATGCTGCGGCGTCAGGAACAGCAGCAGCAGAAAAAGCTGGCCTGCTTAAAGCCTATGGATGAAACCATCCTGGAGCATACCATCGGCTACGAGCAATTGGCTGTGGATTTGACCGCGGGCCTGGCCCAGCGGGTCACCTGCCCCAATGTAAAATCTGCCCTGGATTTTGCGCTCTTGGAGGACTTTGACCACCTCTATCGCTATGCGGACCTGATGGAAATGGAGCACGGGGAATACGCCGAAAAGCTGGTGGGCGGTTATACGGAAATCATGCCGGGCCGCCCCACCATTTCCGAGCACCGCTGCCCGGCGGACGCCATCATGCTGCCCGGAAAACCGGACGCCAAGCTGTTTGATAAGATGGCCGTGCAGATCATCACCGCCGCGGAACAGCAAACCATGAACTATTATATGAACGTCTGCACCCTCTATACCTCCGACCTGGGCAGGAAACTGTATCAGGAAATCGGCATGATCGAGGAGCAGCACGTGACCCAGTACGGCAGCCTGATGGACCCTGCGTGCACCTGGCTGGAAGGGCTGCTGATGCACCAATACGTGGAAGCGTATCTGTATTATTCCTGCATGCAGGATGAAACCGATCCATATGTGAAGAAAGTGTTCGAGGATTTCTTCCAGATGGAAGTGGCCCATCTGCATCAGGCCGCGGAGCTGCTGAAAAAATATGAAAAGAAGGATTGGCAGCAGGTCATTCCCGGCGGCGAGTTCCCGGAGCCCTTCCATTTTGCGCCGAACATCGAATATGTCCGTTCCGCCCTGAACATGGCCCATTTTACCGCTGAAAAGGAAGCCTTCAAGCCTGTGGATATGCTGCCCCGAGATTACGATTTCTTCGTGTACCAAAAAGCGGTGAACGCCAATGTGGAAGCGGTACCCTCCCATCAGGTGATTGACCAATCCATCCGCCTGCGGGGACGGGACTACCGGGCGGAAACCGCGCCCAATCCTCTTCCTGCTTTGCAAAATCGCACTGTGGACAATACCTCCCTGGGCAGAGCGTATCAATAAACTGGCGGCTATCCGCTGTCGGGGGAAAATGTGATCAGTAAACTGAAACGCGGCTTTGCGTCCTGGGGCCATTACCTGCTGGCGCTGCTGTGCGCAGCGGTGGTGCTGCTGTCGGCGGCGTGGACCAGGGATCAGAACCGGAGCGCCGGTCAGGACACCCAAGCCCTGTCGGACCAAAGCCAGCGCCTGACTGAGGTTGCACAGCCGCCGAAGCCAGCTTCTCTGCGCCGTCCCGCGTCAGGACAGGTCACCTGCGGCTTCAGCGAAGCGCCCGTTTATTTTCCAGAAACGGCCATATGGAAAACGCACCCTGCCCTGAATTTTCTGGCCCAGCCGGGGGACAGGGTGCGGGCCATGGCGGATGGAGAGGTCGCGGGCACGACGGCCTCGTCCGTGCGTCTGCGCCACAGAGACGGGCTGGAAAGCGCTTATGAAGGCTTGCAAGAGCTCCGGGTTTCCCTGGGCCAGACCGTCCGCTCCGGCGATCTGCTGGGCAGCGCGGGCGGCGGCATCCCCTATGAAGGCCAGGGAATCATTCGCGTCACTGTCTATCGGGAGGGAAAGCCCATTTCCTTTGAAGAAATGCTGGCGGAGGATGAACCGGACGGGCTTTGGGGCGCGGCTTGGCAATGAATAGGCGTTGGGATCAGCAGGCCGAGAAAAGAGCTCAGAGTCCAGAGTCCATAGTACAGTTTGTCTTGCCCAAAAATCTGTACTTTTGTGAAACGATGCTATCTCCACTCTGAACTCTTCACTCCTCACGCTCATTCCCCTATCGCCTAACGTCTATTGACTAATGCTTAATGCCTAACCCCTGCCTTCTCCTGCTTATTTTCCAAATTCCCGGAGAAGGGCTTGACTTTCTTTTGCCGGTTGGGCTATAATAACGGTTGTGTGCGAGTGTGTTGGAACTGGCAGACAACCGAGACTTAAAATCTTGTGCCCTCTGGGCGTGCGGGTTCGAGCCCCGCCACTCGCACTGAAACGGACGTACAAATCGCTGTACGTCCGTTTCGCGTACCATGCTTTTTCATTCAGCGGGCAGATACAGCCGGGACAGCCTTCGGCGGCGGCGGGTGGGCACGCGGCTTTCCAGGATGCGCTTTTCGCAGGGAAAACAGATCAGGCAGCCCATGATGTGCAGGCCCGCGGGGAAAGTCCGCCCGCAGAGCAAACAGGTTTCCAGGGTCATTTTTCCACTTCCTTTCCTTTTTCAGTTTGTCCCGGAAAAAGGAAAGATATACCACCCGGCTTATTCTGAACCGCCGCTTTTTCTGCTGCTGTCGATCATCTCCCGGATTGCGCCCTCACCCCGGTAAAGAAGCAGACGGGGAGAATAAAGCCCCGCCTCCCGAAGGGCGAGTTGCCCTGCGTCGGACAGGAGAAAATCCAGAAACATCCGTCCCTGCGCGCTTTGGGCTGCGGCAAAAAAAGAAACAAATCCTTTCCCGTCAGGCACGGGAAACGCCCGAAAGCCCATGGTCACCTCCCCGGCCTGGTCGGCCGTGAGCAGGGCCGCGTCGGATTTTCCCAGCAAAAAGTCCCGGAGCGGGGCTTCGCTTTTGACTGCCTCGGGCATCTTTCCTGCCAGGGCTTCCGGGCACAGGGCCCCCGCGAAGGAAACGACGTCGGGCGTCGATCCCGGCGTAGGACTGGGGCCAGGGGAGGGAGTAGGCTTGAAAAACAGCGCGCTGGTGGGAAGGGGAGTCATTCGCGCGGCGCTTTCATCCCGCAGGATCAGGGCGAAGCCCTTCATGGCGACAGGTTCGTTTCCTGTTTCGCTGATCATCAGGTCGGGAAGCGGCGCGCCGTTTTCCGCGTCCAAAGAAGATGCGGCCCGAAGATAGACCCTGATCCCGGTTTTCTTTTCCCAAGCGGATGCCTGCCAGCGCAGCCAACGGTTCAGCCCTGGCTCCTTTTCCGTGATCCACACCCGGATCAGCGGGGGCGTTTTTTCATTTTTGTCATCTGAAGGCAAGGACGCCCAGCGCAGGGCGTAGACCAGGCCCGCCGTCAGGGACAGCGCCAGGAACAGCGTGATTATTTTTCGCATAAAAAATCCTCCCTCCCAATGTATGCGGAGGAAGGAGAAGGCTATGCATTTTTTATGCCTGGGCCTGCTTGAGGATTTTCAGCTTTTTCTGGAGCACAAAGGTGGTGATCAGATCGGTGATGCTTTCATAGACCATGCATCCGCCAGCTACGGCGACCACTACTTCCGCCGCTCCGAAGGGATTGCCCAGCACCAGCCAGCCCAAAATCACGGACACAATGGCCAGACCCAGCAGCCAGCCCCACAGCCGGAACCCGGCTTTCTTGGCATCCACGGCCCGCAGGATATTGCCCACGCCGCAGCCGATCATGAGAATGCCGAAAATGTGGGGCAGCAGGGTCATGACGGATTTGGGCTGCGTGACCATGAACAGCCCCAGACCAATGGCCAGCAGGCCGGTGACCAGGTCGCTCTGGAACAGGAAGGGATAGGAATGATCCTGCTTGAAGTACCGCACGGTGCGGATCACGCCCACCGCAATGCTCAGCCCGCCGATGCAGTAGGTTACCGACAGCAGCGCCTGCCCGGGAAAGAGGAGCAGAATGAGGCCGATCACCCCGGTGATGATGGCGGAAAGAATCCAGTTTTTCTTGAACTTATTCCAATATTCTCCAATTTTCATAAGATTGCATCATTTCCTTTCAAATTATTTCGGAAATAATCATATTACTTCAATAATTGACATTTCCATCTATTTGAAGTATACTACATTGGCCGGAAATCGTCAACAGGCGACAAGGCGGAAAGGCGGGAAAAATGGCGAATCAACCGATGAGAGCCGAAAAAAACGCCAGCGATCAAAGGGTGCAGCGCACGTACAGAGAACTTAAAAACGCGTTTGAAGCGCTGCTGTGCCAGACTGAATATGAAGATATGACGGTGCTGCAGCTATGCCAGGCCGCGGGAATCAGGCGCACGACTTTTTACCAGCATTTTCAGGATAAGCAGGATTTTTTGAACTGGTTCATCCGGGAAAAGCAGAATGAATTTTTTTCCGTGACCCAGAAGAACGTATCCTCCGGCGACGTGGGGGATCAGTTCGTTCTGCTGGCCAAGAGCATGCTGAATTATTTGCAGCGGAATGAACAGCTGGTCAAATCCATGATCAACGCGCAGCTGAACGGCCAGCGGCTGTTTGAAATCTATCTGGAAACCTGTGTCAAGGAAATGACCGACAGGCTCAAAAATGTGCCGGAATTAGTGGAGCGGGCGGGCGGAACGCCCATCTCCTTCCTCTCGGAATTTTACGTGGGCGGGATGATCGCCGCGCTGAGATGGTGGGTCATCCATGATAAGCCCTGCGCCGAGGAAGAACTGCTCAAGTATATCCGGCTCAGAGTAGAAAGGAAAAAATAACATGAAAAACAGTTCTGTTCGGAAATTGGTGTTCTGCGCCCTGTTTGCCGCCCTGATCGCGGTGTTTGCGCAGCTTCAGATTCCCCTGCCCGGTCTGGTGCCCATCAGCCTGGCCACCTTTGGGGTGATGATGGCGGGGCTGCTGCTGGGCTGGCAGTACGGCGCGCTGGCGGTGCTGGTGTATGTGCTGCTGGGCGCTGTGGGCGCGCCGGTGTTCGCCGGGCTCAAGGGCGGCGTATCCGCCCTGATGGGCCCAACGGGCGGCTATATCGTGGGCTATCTGCCCTACGCGCTGCTGGCGGGCCTGCCTGCAAAAAAGCTCCAGGGCAGCTTTTGGGGCCGCTGCGCCCTGCTGGCGCTGGGCACCCTGGCCTGCTATGGGCTGGGCACCGCCTGGTTCATCCATGTGACCGGAAAAACCCTGGGGGCCAGCCTGTCCCTGTGCGTGCTGCCCTTCCTGCCGGGGGACGCGGGAAAGATTTTGCTTTCTTCCTTCCTCACGCCCCGGCTGCGCAAGGCCATGGAGCAGGCATAAGCATAGCAAGGGATGAATCCGTTCCGCCTGGCAGCGCCGTTCGCCAGGCGGTTTTTTCGGTCAATGGATTGACTGCAAAGGACGCGGATGGTATCATGTTTGGAGGAAACTGTTAAAATTTCGGGGGAGGGCAGCATGGCGAGAACGGATTCCGATATGACGGAAGGGAAAATATGGACGCATTTGGTCCGATTTTCCATTCCCATGGCTGTGGGATTATTGTTTCAGCAATTGTACAACACCGTGGACACCGTGGTGGTGGGCCAGTTCGTGGGCCAGGAGGCCCAGGCGGCGGTGGGCTCCACCGGCTCCATTATCAACACCATCGTGGGCTTCTGCGCGGGGCTGGCCACCGGCGCGTCGGTGATCATTTCCCAGCGCTACGGCGCTCATGACCGGGCGGGCCTGCGCAAGGCGGTGCATACCACCATCGCCATCACCTTCATCATGAGCCTGATCGCCACCGGCGTGGGGCTGCTGATTATCCCCCCCATGCTGCGGTTCATGAAAACCCCGGAAGACGTGATGGAGGAAGCTTCTTCCTATTTGTTTATTTATTTTTCCGGCGTGGCGGGGGTGCTGTTTTATAACATGGGCAGCGGCATCCTTCGGGCGGTGGGCGATTCCAGGCGGCCTTTGATCTTTCTGGTGATTTCCGCCGTGCTCAACACCATCCTGGATCTTTTGTTCGTGCTGGGCTTCCACATGGGCGTGGAGGGCGTGGCGTATGCCACTGTGGTGTCCCAGGTCATTTCCGCGCTGCTGATCCTGATCACCCTCACCCGGGAAGAAAGCGCCTACGGCATCCGCTGGCGGGAAATGCGCATCGACCGGCAGTCCTTGAAGGGCATCCTGACCATCGGCCTGCCTTCCAGCATCCAAAGCGCCATCACCGCTTTTTCCAATGTGTTCGTGCAAAGCTATATCAACGACTTTGGCTCCGCCTGCATGGCGGGCTACGGCATTTACAACAAGGTGGACGCCTTTGCCCTGATCCCTGTGCAGGCCATCAGCATGTCCTCCACCACCTTTGTGGGCCAGAACTGGGGCGCGGAGCAAAAGCGCCGGGCCAGGGACGGCGTGCATACCGCCATCCTCATGAGCATCGCCTCCACGGTGGCCCTGGGTCTGGCGGTGTATTTTCTGGCCCGGCCGCTGCTGGGCTTCTTCTCTCCGGTGGAGGAGGTGGTGGCTTATGGCGAAAGGTTCATCCGTATCGTGACGCCCTTCTATATCACCATCTGCTTTAACCAGATTTATGCCGGGGCCCTGCGGGGCATCGGGGACGCCACCATGCCTACGGTGATCATGCTGTGCTCCTTCGTGGTGTTCCGCCAAATCTATCTGGCCGTCACCAAAGCCCTGGGCGCGGGCTTCCTGGCCGTGGCCCTGGCCTATCCCATGGGCTGGATGATGTGCTCCACCCTGCTCTATATCCGCTACCGCTCCAGCCCGCTGGTCAAAAATCAAGGATAAACAGAACAGATCATAAGAAAGCCCCGCCTCCAAATGCATGGAAGCGGGGCTTTCCGTATGCCAGAACAGTGAGGGCGGGAGTCAAAGAAATCGTATAATACTATTCTTCTTTTAAAATCTTCACATCTTTGGGCGTCTTTTCCGTTCTGGCTGTGCTTCTCTCCGGTCAACGTAGCCTTCGGCTCAGGGCTGCCGCCCGGCCTACGCTGAAAATGTGCCACTGGCACATTTTCCG
>CAMOUF010000031.1 GCA_946626395.1 uncultured Clostridia bacterium | reverse complement strand
GGAGCTGGACGCGGAGGGGCTGGCGGCCTTCATCCGCAGCTACGGCCTGGCCATGGACGAGGCGGACATCGCCTTCTGTCAGGCATATTTCCGGGAGGAGGGCCGGGACCCCACCATCACCGAAAGCCGGATGCTGGATACCTACTGGAGCGATCACTGCCGCCACACCACCTTCCTGACCCATCTGGAAAATGTGACCTTCGATGATCCCGCGGCGCAGAAGACCTATGAGCGCTATCTGGCCGCGCGGGAAGAAATGAAGATCAAAAAGCCCGTCACCCTCATGGATATCGCCACCATCGGGGCCAAGTACCTGAAAAAGCAGGGCCTGCTGGACAAGCTGGATGAATCCGAGGAAATCAACGCCTGCACGGTGAAAATCGACGTGCAGACGGAAAACGGCCCGGAAAAATGGCTGCTGCTGTTTAAAAACGAAACCCACAATCACCCCACGGAGATCGAGCCCTTCGGCGGCGCGGCCACCTGCATCGGCGGAGCCATCCGGGACCCGCTGTCCGGCCGCGCCTACGTGTACGCCGCCATGCGCGTCACCGGGGCTGCCGACCCCACTGTCCCCCTGTCCGAAACCCTGCAGGGCAAGCTGCCCCAGCGCAAGATCGTCACCACCGCCGCGGCGGGCTATTCCTCCTATGGCAACCAAATCGGTCTGGCCACCGGCGAGGTGCATGAAATTTATCACCCAGGCTATGCCGCCAAGCGCATGGAAATCGGCGCGGTGATCGCTGCCGCGCCTGCGGAAAACGTGCGGCGGGAGGTGCCCGCCCCCGGGGACATCATTATTCTGCTGGGCGGCCGTACGGGCCGGGACGGCTGTGGCGGGGCTACCGGCTCCTCCAAAGCGCATACCCTGCAATCCATCGATACCTGCGGCGCGGAGGTGCAAAAGGGCAACGCGCCTGAAGAACGGAAGCTGCAAAGGCTGTTCCGCAGCAAGGAAGCCTCCCTGCTCATCAAGCGCTGCAACGACTTTGGCGCAGGCGGCGTGTCCGTTGCCATCGGCGAATTGGCCGACGGCATTGCCATCGACCTGGATAAGGTGCCCAAGAAGTATGAGGGCTTGGACGGCACCGAGCTGGCCAT
Organism: uncultured Clostridia bacterium; assembly: GCA_946626395.1. Classification (GTDB taxonomy): domain Bacteria; phylum Bacillota; class Clostridia; order Christensenellales; family Aristaeellaceae; genus RUG563. The sequence goes on along the minus strand of CAMOUF010000031.1, from coordinate 2,588 downwards.
TTCCGAATCCCAGGAGCGCATGGCCGTGGTGGTGGCGCCACAGGACGCGGAAAAGTTTATTGCCCTGGCCGACGCTGAAAACCTGGAGGCCACCATTGTAGCCACCGTGCAGGCGGAGCCCCGGCTCACCATGCAATGGCGCGGGCAAACCATCGTCAATATTTCCCGGGAATTTCTGAATTCCAACGGCGCGCCCAAGCAGGCGGCGGCCCATGTTGCGCCTCCCGTCTGCGATAGCCGGAAAACCCCGGATTCTTTCGCGGCATGCATGCAGGAAACGGCGGATAATTTGAACACCTGCTCCCAGCGCGGCCTGTCCGAGCGTTTCGATTCCACCATCGGCGCGGGCACGGTGCTCATGCCCTTTGGCGGCAAAAATCAGCTGACGCCCATTCAGGCGATGGCGCATAAGGTATCCCGCGAATCCGGCGATACCGATACCGTATCCTTTATGGCCTGGGGCTATGATCCTTTCGTCACAGAGGCCAGCCCCTACCGCGGCGCGTACCTGGCGGTGATCCAGTCGATTGCCAAGCTGACCGCGGCGGGCGCTTCCCTGGAGGATACCTATCTGACCTTCCAGGAATATTTCGAGAAACCCCAGGGACAGCCGGATCGTTGGGGCAAGCCTCTGGGCGCGCTGCTGGGCGCTTTGCAGGCCCAGTGGGATTTGGGCTGCGGAGCTATCGGCGGTAAGGATTCCATGAGCGGCACCTTTGAGCATCTGGACGTGCCGCCGACCTTGGTTTCCTTCGCCGTCACCACCGGAAAACTGAGCGAAGTCCGTTCCCCTGAATTCAAAGGGCCGGGACACAAAGCCGTTTTGCTGACACCGGATTATGACAAAAACGGTCTGCCGAAGAAGGAAAGCCTGAAAGCGCTGCTTTCTCAGGTGCATGATCTGCTGCAAAGCGGCAAGGCTCTGTCAGCCTGGGCCTTGGATCAGGGCGGCTTTGCCGAAGGCGTGATGAAAATGGCCCTGGGCAATGGCTTAGGCTTTGCCTTTGATCAGGGTGTATCACTGGAAATGCTGACTCGGAAGCAGTACGGCGCATTTATCCTGGAGCTTTCCGACGAAGCGGAACTGGGTTTCGTTCTGGGCCGCACTTTGGAAGAAAAGAAGTTCACTTGGAAGGACGAAAGCGTTTCACTGCGGGAAATCTCCAGGATTTACGAAAGCAAGCTGGAAAGCGTCTATCCCGCCACAGTGAAGGGCGGCCAGGATATTCCTGTGATTTCCGCGGAAAAGAAATCTGTGATCCGTCCGGCAAAATCCATTGCCGTGCCCCGGGTACTCATTCCCGTGTTCCCTGGCACGAACTGCGAATACGATTCTCTGAAAGCCGTGGAACGGGCGGGCCTCAAGGGCGAAATCCTGGTGCTGAATAACCTGACCGCTCAAGGAGTCGCGGATTCCGTGGAGCGGTTCAGCAAAGCTCTGAAAAACGCACAGATCGTATTTATTCCCGGTGGCTTTTCCGGCGGCGATGAGCCCGATGGTTCCGGCAAATTCATCACCGCGTTCTTCCGCAGCGCCGCTGTTACCGACGGGGTTCATGACTTGCTGGACAACCGGGACGGCTTGATGCTGGGCATTTGCAACGGATTCCAGGCGCTGATCAAGCTGGGCTTGGTGCCTTACGGGAAGATTACCGCCCCCAGCGCTGATGCTCCGACGCTGACCTATAACACCATCGGCCGCCATCAGAGCCGGCTGGTACGCACCCGCGTGGCGTCGGCTAATTCTCCCTGGCTCATGGAAACATGCGTGGGGGATATCTTCACCGTGCCGATCAGTCATGGTGAGGGCCGTTTCCTGTGCAGTGATGAAGTATTGAAGAAACTGATTGACAACGGACAGGTAGCCACTCAGTATGTGGACCTGGAGGGACAGCCGACCGACGATATCCTGTTTAATCCCAACGGTTCCGTGGCCGCAATCGAGGGCATTCTATCTCCTGATGGCCGCGTTCTGGGTAAAATGGGCCATAGCGAGCGGGTCGGAAAAGGAATGTATCAGAATGTTCCCGGGAATTATGATATGCCTCTCTTCGCCAGCGCGAAAAAATACTTTGGGTGATAATAAGTTGATTGCCCCGTTCTTCTGGTTGACAGAGGAACGGGGTTTTGCTGTTTTTTGAAATCTTTTGAAAAATATACGAACATCTGTTCTTGACAAATCCGAACATTCTCCTATTAAACTCACAACGAATGTTCGGCATAAGTGGATACCGATTGCGCTGAAAGGAGTCCCGAACGTTCAGGAACGACAAAAAAGCGTGAAAAAAGGCAAAAAAGTTTCAAAAAAGGTGTTGACAATAGCGGGGGGATTGTGGTATTCTAATCGAGCGCTCAAGGGAAGCCCCCGAGGGAAGCCGAGAGGCGGAGCGAAGGAGCGGAGCGCAGGAATCTTGAAAACGATACAGAGAGATTGAGGAAAACGACAGTTAATTCTGAGATGAGTTTAACTTGAGACTGTGGGGGTTTCCGGGAGCGAAAGCGAAGGGAGCCAAGAACCCAGAATCGCAAGTAAAGGATTAAACACAAGAGTTTGATCCTGGCTCAGGACGAACGCTGGCGGCGTGCTT
>CAMOUF010000030.1 GCA_946626395.1 uncultured Clostridia bacterium | reverse complement strand
TTTGACGGCCGGGACAAAATCGGCGGCGTGCTGCGCTACGGCATCCCCGATTTCCGCCTGCCGGATTCCGTGCTGGACGATATGGCGTACCGGCATCTGGAATTAAAGGGCATCAAATTCCGGCCCAACCCCTACATCGGCTCCGCCATCACCATTGACGATCTGTTCCGGGACGGCTACCAGAGCGTGTTCGTGGGGGCGGGCCTGTGGCGGCCCAGGAAGCTGAACGTCCGGGGGGAAAGCCTGGGCCATGTGACCTATGCTATCAATTATCTGGCCAGCCCCGACGCGTTCCGGCTGGGGGAGAGGATCATGGTGATCGGCACCGGCAACTCCGCCATGGACTGCGCCCGCACCGCCGTGCGCAAGGGCGCCCGGTTCGTCACCTGCGTCAACCTGACGGACACCCTGACCGCCAGCCAGTATGAATCCAGCTACGCCAAGCTGGAGGGCGTGGACTTTATTATGAACAAATGCACCGTGGAAATCCGGGAGGACGGCGTGATTCTGGCTGACAGCCAGGTGGGTGAGGATGGCAGGATCAGCCCCGTGCCCGGCACGGAAAAGCTGTATCCATGCACCGGCGTGATCATCGCCGTCAGCCAGGGGGCGGAAAGCAATCTGGTGTCCTCCACCAAGGGCATTGATACCGGCAAGGGCGGCCTGCTCACTGTGGACGAGGACGGCCACACCAGCCGGGACGGCGTGTTCTCCGCGGGCGACGCCACCAGCGGCGCGCGCACCGTGGTGGAGGCCGTCGCCAACGCCAAGCGCGTGGCCGAAGCCATGCACGCCTATATGCAGTCCCTGCCTATGCCCATTACCACCGATTATCCAAACGCGCCGACGGTGGACACCATTGACGCCGCCGCCCAGGCCGAGCAGGAAATTTAAAAGCCGCCACCCGATGCAATGCAATAAGAGCTTTCAGATCCGTTTGCATTTCCCACGATTGTCTGCAATCCTGTCATAGCTTATGTATCTGCATTCTGCACGCCCGTCCTATTGTCTATTGCCTCCATTTCCTTGTGCCGATTCAATAAACTTCCGATTCCTTTTTGGGGAGAATGCTTCAAATATAGCGTTCTCCCAATTTTTCTATTGGCGAACAGGGAAAAACATGGTATAATCAATTTTGCGTATCTATCCATTGCGATAATTCAGGAGGGATCAAGAAGCATGCCGACCACGCAATTTGATAAAGAATCCATTAAACAATCCATTATTGGTAAATTGCAGCGCTACAACGGCCGCACCCTGGCCGACGCCACGCCCCAGCAGATTTATTTCGCCCTGGCCTCCACGGTAAAGGATCAGATCATGCAAAAGTGGGTGCAGTATCGGGAAAAGGACAAGCACTCTACCGGCAAGCGGCTGTATTATCTGTCCGTTGAATTCCTGACGGGCCGCAGCCTGCAGTGCAACGTGCTGAACCTGTGCTCCACCGACGCATACCGCCAGGCCCTGGCTGAACTGGGCGTGGACTGGCGCACCGTGCTGCGGGAGGAGCCGGAACCCGGCCTGGGCAACGGCGGTCTGGGCCGCTTGGCCGCCTGCTTCCTGGACAGCCTGTCCTCTTTGCAAATGCCCGCAATGGGCTGCACCATCCGGTATGAGCTGGGCCTGTTCCGTCAGCGTATCATTGACGGCCAGCAGGTGGAAGCGCCGGACAACTGGCTGGAAAACGGCAACGTGTGGGAAGTGCCCGCCATGGAAGACGTGTGCGAGGTGCGATTTGGCGGCAATGTGGACCAGACCAATGTGGACGGCCGCACCGTTTACCGGCTCCGGGATTACTATACCGTGGAAGCCGTGCCCTACGATATGCCCGTGGCAGGCTACAACTGCGAAACCGTGAACACCCTGCGCATGTGGCGCGCCCGCTCCTCCAAGGCCATCGACCTGCATTCCTTTAACAGCGGCAACTATACCAAGGCCCTGCAGGAAGAGGAGCTTTCCTCCGTGATCAGCAAGGTGCTCTATCCAGAGGACAACCATTACGAGGGCAAGGAACTGCGCTTAAAGCAGCATTACTTCTTTACCAGCGCCACCTTGCAGTACGCCATCAAGGATTTCAAGCGCCGCTTTGGCCGGAATTTCCGCCTGCTGCCGGAAAAGATGACCGTGCATATCAACGACACCCATCCCGGCCTGGCGATTCCCGAGCTCATGCGCATCCTGATCGACGAAGAGGGCCTGGGCTGGGACGAGGCCAGCTGGATCGTGCAGCACACCGTGGCTTATACCAACCATACCGTCATGAGCGAGGCCCTGGAAAAGTGGCCCGAAAAGATGATGAAGAGCCTGCTGCCCCGCATCTACATGATCGTGAAGGAAATCAACGAGCGGGTGTGCAAGCGCCTGGCCGATCACTATCAGAACGGCTTTGACCCCCGCATCGCCAAGATGGCGATCACTGCCTATGATCAGGTGCATATGGCCAACCTGTGCGTGGCTATGAGCTATTCCGTCAACGGCGTCAGCCAGCTCCATGGCGAAATCCTCAAGGAAGACACCTTCCGGGATTACTATGAATTCATGCCCAAGAAGTTCTGCGCCATCACCAACGGCATCACCCACCGCCGCTGGCTCATGAGCTGCAACGACGGCCTGACCCAACTGATCAAGGACACCATTGGCGATGGCTGGATCAAGGAGCCCGAAAAGCTCAAGGAATTGCTTCCCTATCGGGAGGACGCCGCGTTCCAGGCGGAATTTGAAAAGATCAAGCGACGGAACAAGGAAATCTTCTCCGATTTCCTTTCCCGCCAGCAGGGCCAGACCATCGACCCGGACTTCATGCTGGACGTGCAGGCCAAGCGTCTCCACGAATATAAGCGCCAGCTGCTCAATGCCCTGCATATCCTGGTGCTCTACAACCGCATCATGGATGATCCCAACTTTACCATGACGCCCCGGGTGTTCGTGTTCGGCGCCAAGGCCAGCCCCGGATATCATATGGCCAAGCAGATCATCCGCATGATCATCGCCATCAGCAAGCTGATCGAAAAGAGCCCCCGGGCCAGCAAGCTCCTGAGGGTCATCTTCCTGGAGAACTATTGCGTGTCCGCCGCTGAACGGCTGATTCCCGCCGCGGATCTGAGCGAGCAGCTTTCCACCGCCGGTAAAGAAGCCAGCGGCACTGGCAACATGAAGTTCATGATGAACGGCGCGGTGACCATCGGCACCATGGACGGCGCCAATGTGGAAATCCACGACCAGGTGGGCCTGGACAACATCTATATCTTCGGCATGCGGGCCGATACGGTGGCGGACCTCTACCGGGAAGGCACCTATTCTCCCATGCATATCTACGAGAACAATGCCGAGCTGCGCAAGGCTCTGACCCAGATCATCGACGGCACCCTGTTCCCGGATAACCCTGCTGTGGTGCAGGATATTTACCATAACCTGCTCTTCAGCGATCCTTACTTCGTCCTCAAGGATTTCGGCTCCTATTCCATGGCCCAGCGCCGGGTGGACGCGGATTATCAGAACCGCGAAAAATGGCTGCGCATGGCGATCACCAACACCGCCTGCTCCGGCATCTTCTCCTCCGACCGTACCATTCGGGAATATAACGATAAGATCTGGCACCTGAAATAATCTGAGATAGCGCGAGCAAAGCAAATCAGGGCGGGCTCCGCTTCCTGCGCAAACGGTGGAGGAAGGGCTGCCCGCCTTTTGCTTTGCCGGAGGCCATACAGTTGACAATTCAGGAAAAATCAGGTATGATATGGTCGGAGATTTTCCAGATCATAAAACCGGAACGGTGAAAAGCAAAGCGAGGTTAGCAAGCATGGATCAGCGAATGGCGCGCAAGCTGCAGCAGGTGGGGGAAGCGTTTCATATTCAGGGCCCCTTCTTCTCCTATGAGGAAGTGAGTCAGGGCAACGTGAACCGTACCTATAAAGCCAATTACGTCCGGGACGACGGCACGGGCATGGCCCAGATCAAATCCTATCTGGTGCAGCGGGTGAACACCTATGCGTTCCGCAATCCCATCCAGCTCATGGACAATATCGACCTGGTCACGGAATATATCCGGCAGAAAGCACCGGAGAAGGTCAGCCTGCATTATCACCACACCGAAGAAGGGGAAAACCGGAAAACGTACCTCATGGACGAGGAAAACAGCTTCTGGCGCATCTGCAATTATGTGCCTTCTGTCACCTTCGACACGGTGGACGACATTCATGTGGTGCGCAACGCGGGAGCGGCCTTTGGGGAATTCCAAATGCTGCTGTCGGATTTTGACGCCAGCCGCCTTTTCTACACCATTCCTGATTTCCATAATACCCGCAAGCGTTATGAAACCTTGCTGCTGGACGCCCAGGCCGACCCCTGCGGCCGGGTGGCTGAGGTGAAGGAAGAACTGGATTGGCTCATTTCCGTGCAGGAAAAAGCCTGCCAGCTGACCGATATGTATAACGCGGGCCAGCTTCCTCTGCGGGTGACCCACAATGATACCAAGATCAATAATGTTCTTTTCGATGAAGCCACCCACGAGGCCCTGGTGGTGATCGATCTGGACACCGTCATGCCAGGCCTGGTGGGCCACGACTTTGGCGACGCCATCCGCTTCGCCGCTAATTTTGTGGAGGAGGATTCCACAAACTATGACAAGGCGGGCATCAACCTGAACATCTTCTGGGCATTCGCGGAAGGCTTCCTCAAATATACCGCCAAAACCCTCACCGAAAACGAAATCGCCACCCTGGGCCTTTCCTGCTTCGTGCTGGCCTGCGAACTGGCCACCCGTTTCCTGGACGACTACATCAACGGCGACAAGTATTTCAACGTAAAAAAGGAAAAGCACAACCTGATCCGTACCCGCTGCCAGATCGCCCTGGCCAAGGATATGCTGGAAAAGATGGACGCCATGCAGGCCATCGTCAACGAGTGTGCCCGGAAATACCGGGAATAACAAAATGAACTCAAACACAAAGGTTATATATAATCTTGTGGGATACCAATCAATCTATGGCTTTTTCCTCCGAAAAGCATTGAAAAAGAAGATCGGTGTTTATCAAATCGTAGATTGCTTTCTCGGAGGGGAGTGTGGGGGGAACCGCTCTTTGGCATCCAAAGAGCGGTTCCCCCCACAAACTTTTTTATTGAGCCAAATCAAACGGCGCTGCTTCGGCAGCGCCATTTTCGTTGCATCTGTTAAGCCGCCTGGTCCATGGCCTGGGCGGCATTCAGCATCCATTCGATATATAATCCATAGCCATGAGTGGGGTCATCCACGAACACATGGGTCACCGCTCCCACGATCCGGCCATTCTGGAGGATGGGACTGCCGGACATGCCCTGCACGATCCCGCCGGTTTTGGCAAGCAATTCAGGATCGGTGACTTTCAGGACCATGCTTTTGGGAGAAGGCGTCATCTGCCGGGACGCCTGTACGATTTCCACGGCGTATTCCTTGATGCCCTCCCCGTCGATGGTGGACAGGATGGTGGCGGGGCCGGGCTGCACTGTTTCCTGGAAACCCATGGGCAGCCCCTCTGGATACAGAGGATTCACATAAGGGCTGGACAAAAAGCCGAAAATGCCCAGGCTGGTGTTTTCCTCAATGCTGCCCAGCACCGTCTGATCCCTGAGGAAGCTGCCCCGCAATTCGCCCGGCTGGCCTTTTTGCCCTTTTTTGATATCCACGATGTCCGCCCGCAGCAGGGCCCCCGTCCGGATGGGCAGCAGCTTTCCCGTATCGCTGTCGTTGATGGCGTGGCCCAAGGCGCCGTAGGCGTCGTTTTCCGGGTCATACCAGGACAGCGTGCCCACCCCGGCGGTGCTGTCCCGCACCCAGGCGCCCATGCGGTACTGGCCGGAGGCGCTGTCCAGCACGGGCTTTAACGAGACGCTTTTATTTGTTCCGTCTCGCTGGTAAGTCAGCTGCAAAGGCAATCCGCCCGACCCGGAAATCAGATCCACCAAATGCTGGCTGCTGGTCACCGTCTGGCCGTTTACTGTTTCGATCACGTCTCCGGCTTTCAGCCCGGCGCTTTGGGCGGGGCTTTTGCCGGATACGTCCGACACGCCGATGATCAGTACCCCTTTGGTAGCCAGCGCCACGCCCACCGCAGCGCCGCCGGGCATCAGCCGCCGTTCGCTTCCGGCAGTGACCCGCATCCGGCCAATGGGCAAAAGCCCGAACAGGTTCACCGTCACTTCTGTTTCGCCTTCTTCCCGGGCCACCAGGGTGTTTTGGCTCAGGGTCAGCCGTTCATCCTGGCTGCTCAAGGCCGCCGCGCCTACGTTCACCGCGTAGCGCTGCCCCACGCTCATCCGGTAGTTTTCCGGCAGCGCCCGCAGGGCCTGGCTGGTGGGGGAAAAGATCATCCACGCGCTGACGAGGGCCAGCGCGGCCCCGAAGAAGCGCCGAAGCCTTTCTTTCCTTTTTCTCATACCCTTCCTCCGATTTTCAAGAATCATCTTTCAATATGCCTGTTTTTTCCGCAATTATGCTGGAAAGAAGCGCCTGCAAGAAGATACGCATGGAGAATCAGGGAAAAAAACGTCATTTGGAATCATTGTATAATGTTCGTAAAATTAGGCCAATTTAGAAATAACATATAAATTATTACTTTATTTTACCAGATAATCAGGTAAAAATCCGAACGTTCGTTATTTTATTTATAAAATAATTCAGGTTTTCTATTGCAGAAGCGAAGCCGCCATGGTATAATATATTTAACCCGGCGTTTTGCCGCGGAACCATTGATCTTTCGCCCTTTCGGGGAGAAGAACGCAAAGGAGCCAAGGAACCTATGAAAAAAGTCGGCATCATAATGGGCAGCGACAGCGACCTGCCTGTGGTGGAAAAAGCGGCGGATACCCTGCGGGCGCTGGGCGTGCCCTTCGAGGCCCACGTGTATTCCGCCCACCGCACCCCGGAAGAGGCCAGAGCCTTCGCCCTGAACGCGGCGGAGAACGGCTTTGGCGCTTTGATCGCCGCGGCGGGCAAGGCGGCCCATCTGGCCGGCGCCATCGCCGCCAACACGGTGCTGCCCGTGATCGGCATTCCCATCAAATCCTCCACCTTGGACGGGCTGGATGCGCTGCTTTCCACCGTGCAGATGCCCTCCGGCATTCCGGTGGCTACCGTGGCTATCGACGGGGCCCAGAACGCGGCCCTGCTGGCGGCCCAGATCATCGCCGTGGAGGATCGGGGGCTCTATGAAAAACTGCTGAACATGCGCAAAGAAGCCAGCCAAAAAGTGCTGGAAAAGGACAGGGCCATTTCGGAAAAGCTGAAATGAAAAAGAGAACGCCGCACCCTGATCTTTATCAATCAACAGAATAACGGACAGATGAAAAGGAGGATTTCCACCATGGAAAAGACCACGCAGATGTACGAAGGAAAAGCCAAGAAGGTATTCGCCACCAACGACCCTGATTATTGCATCGTGTCCTACAAGGACGACGCCACCGCTTTCAACGGCCTGAAGAAGGGCACCATCCTGGGCAAGGGCGCCATCAACAACCGGGTCACCAATCATTTGATGCGCCTGCTGGAAAAGAACGGCATCCCCACTCATTATGTGGAAGAGCTCAACGATCGGGAAACCGTGGTGAAGCGGGTGAAGATCGTGCCCCTGGAAGTGATCGTGCGCAACATCGCCGCGGGCAGCCTGAGCAAGCGCCTGGGCCTGCCGGAGGGCGTGAAGATGAAGCGAACCGTTCTGGAATACTGCTATAAGGACGACGAGCTGGGCGACCCCATGGTGAACGAATACCATATCCTGGCCATGGAATGGGCCACGGAAGAAGAAATCAAGCTCATCGCCGATTACTCCTTCCGGATCAACCGGATTCTGAGCGAATACCTGCGGGAAGTCAACATTGAACTCATCGACTTTAAACTGGAATTCGGCAAGACCAAGGAAGGCAAGATCGTCCTGGCCGACGAAATCAGCCCGGACACCTGCCGCTTCTGGGATTCCACCACCCATGAAAAGCTGGACAAGGACCGCTTCCGCCGCGACCTGGGCCACGTGGAGGACGCTTATCAGGAAATCCTGCGCCGGCTGCTGGGGGAATAATCCATGAGTCAATTGCGTGAAGAATGCGGTGTGTTCGGCATCCTGTCCAAGGAAAAGCGGGATGTGGCCTCCACTGCCTATTACGGTCTGTTCGCCCTGCAGCACCGGGGCCAGGAAAGCTGCGGCATCGTGGTCAACGACGACGGCTTGTTTACTTCCCATAAAGACACCGGCCTGGTGAACGATGTGTTTACCCCGGATGAAATGAAGAAGCTGGGCCTGGGGGATATGGCCGTGGGCCATGTGCGCTACGGCACCACCGGCAACTCCAACCGGGCCAACGCCCAGCCCATCGTGGTCAACCACATTAAAGGCCCCATGGCCCTGTGCCATAACGGCAACCTGGTCAATTCCTTTGAGCTTCGGGAGCAATTGGAAATGGACGGCTCCATCTTCCACACCACCTCCGACACCGAAGTGATTTCCTATATTATTACCAAAGAACGCCTGACAGCCCCCTCCATCGAGGAGGCCCTTTGCCGCGCCATGCGCCGCATCAAGGGCGCGTTTTCCCTGGTGGTCATGTCGCCCAGCAAGATCCTGGCGGCCCGCGATCCCCATGGCTTTAGGCCCCTGTGCTTTGGCACCCTGCCCGACGGCGGCTTTGTGGTGGCCAGCGAAAGCTGCGCCCTGGACGCGGTGGGGGCCACCCTGGTCAGGGATCTGGAGCCCGGGGAAATCATCGTGTTTGAGCGGGACGGAATGCGCTCCATCCGGGAGCACTGCGGCACCTGCACCCCCTCTCTGTGCGTGTTTGAGTATATTTATTTTGCCCGGCCTGATTCCGTGGTGGACGGGGCCAGCGTGCATGAGGCCCGGGTCCGGGCGGGCGCGTTCCTGGCGAAAAAGCATCCCGTGGACGCGGATATCGTGGTGGGCGTGCCGGACTCCGGCCTGGATGCCGCCATCGGCTACAGCCGGGAAAGCGGCATTCCCTACGGCATGGGCTTTATCAAGAACCGCTATATCGGCCGCACCTTCATTTCCCCCGGCCAGAAGAGCCGGGAAGACAAGGTTCGCATCAAGCTGAACCCCATTGCCTCCGTGGTGCGGGGCAAGCGGGTGGTGCTGATTGACGACTCCATTGTTCGCGGCACCACCAGCAAGCGCATCGTGGGCCTGCTGCGGGACGCCGGGGCCACCGAGGTGCATTTCCGTGTCACCGCGCCGCCCTTCCTGAATCCCTGCTATTATGGCACGGATATTGATTCCCGGGACAATCTGATCGCCTGCCACCATTCCATTCCCGAAATCGCGGAAATCATCGGCGTGGATTCCCTGGGCTATCTGGACCTGACGGACGTGCCCTGCCTGGCGGAGGGCTGCACCTGCGGCGGTATCTGCGACGCCTGCTTCTCCGGCCACTATACCACCCCTGTGCCCAAGAAAAAGGCCAAGTCCCGGTTTGAATACAAAAAGAGCGAAAGGCGGCCCAAAGAATGAAGAGCTTTTCCGAATCCTATAAGGCCTCCGGCGTGGATATCACGGCGGGCTACAAAGCGGTGGAACTGATGAAAGCCCATATCGCCCGCACCATGACGGCGGGAGCCCTGGGCGGCGTGGGCGGCTTTGGCGGCCTGTTTGAATTGGATGTGCAGGGGATGGAAAAACCCGTGCTGGTGTCCGGCACCGACGGGGTGGGCACCAAGCTCAAGCTGGCTTTCCTGCAAGATAAGCATGACACCGTGGGCATCGACTGCGTGGCCATGTGCGTCAACGACGTGATCGTCTGCGGGGCCAAGCCGCTCTTCTTCCTGGACTATATCGCCTGCGGAAAAAACTACCCGGAAAAGATCGCTTCCATCGTATCCGGCGTGTGCGAGGGCTGCGTGCAGAGCGGCGCGGCGCTCATTGGCGGGGAAACCGCTGAAATGCCGGGCTTTTATCCGGAGGATGAATACGACCTGGCGGGCTTTTGCGTGGGCGTGGTGGATAAAAAGAATATCCTGGATAAGGGGCAGGTAAAGCCCGGCGACAAGCTGATCGCCCTGCCCTCCACCGGGGTGCATTCCAACGGCTTTTCCCTGGTTCGGAAAATTATTGCCGGGCTGGATCTGAATATGCCTTTTGGGGAAAGCACCCTGGGAAAAACACTGCTGACTCCCACCCGCATTTATGTCAAGGATCTGCTGCCGCTGATTGAAAAGAAGCTGATCAAATCCGCGGCCCACATTACCGGCGGCGGCTTCTTTGAGAATATTCCACGGGCCCTGCCGGAAGGCTTGTCCGCCCAGGTAACGAAAGCCAACGTGAAAACCCCGGAGATTTTCCGCTTCCTCCAGGAAAAGGGCGGCATTCCCGAGCGCGATATGTTCAACACCTTCAACATGGGCGTGGGCATGGCGCTGACCGTGGCCCCTGAAAATGTGGACGCGGTGCTGGCCCTGTGCCCGGATGGCTACGCATTGGGCGAAATCGTGGAAGGCAATGAAGGAGTGATCCTCAAGTGAAGCAGGCAAAATGCGCCGTGCTGGTGTCCGGCGGCGGCACCAATTTGCAGGCTTTGATTGACGCCGGGCAGGCGGGCAGGCTGCCCCACGTAAAATTTTCCGGCGTCATTTCTTCCCGGCCCGACGCCTACGCGCTGGAGCGGGGCAAAAAAGCGGGCATTCCCGTTTTTGTGGCGGAGAGAAAAGGCCATACCCAGGCAGAATTTGAAGCAGAGCTTCTTTCCTGCCTGCGCCAATGCCAGGCGGACATGATCATTTTAGCCGGGTTCATGAGCATCCTGTCAGAGGATTTTGTCCGCCGCTATCCCCGCCGCATCCTGAACGTGCATCCCGCCCTGCTGCCCGCCTTTGGAGGCAAGGGATTCTATGGGCTCCATGTCCATGAAGCCGCTCTGGCCAGGGGGGTCAAGGTCACGGGAGCCACGGTGCATTATGTGAACGAAATCGCCGATGGGGGAGAGATCATTCTTCAAAAGGCCGTGGACGTGCTGCCCGGCGATACCCCCGAAATCCTCCAGCGCCGGGTGATGGAGCAGGCGGAATGGCTTCTTCTGCCCCAGGCGGCGGAGCTTGCGGCACAGGAAATCTTACAGCAGTAAACACAACGAGAACACAGCGTACAGAGAGCAGAAACGTCAGCTCACAAATTGGACGCGAGTCATATAAATTGTATTCTGTACGCTGCACATAGAAAGGGGCCGACCTCAAATGCAGAAAACCACCATTGCCTCTCTCCTGGCTTCCAATGTTTACCCCGGCCGGGGCATCGTCGTGGGCACCACCCCCGACGGAACCCGGGCCGTGACCGCTTACTTCATCATGGGCCGCAGCGAAAACAGCCGCAACCGGGTGTTCCGGGCGGAGGGCAACGACGTGATGATTTACCCCTATGACGAATCCAAGGTGGAAGACCCGTCGCTGATCATTTACGCCCCGGTGCGGGATTTGAAAAATAAGCTGATCGTCACCAACGGCGACCAGACCGACACCATCCGGGACTTCTTAAAGAAGCACGATTCCTTTGAAAACGCCCTGCGCACCCGGGGCTTTGAGCCGGACAAGCCCAACTACACCCCCCGCATCAGCGCCCTGCTGCACTTCAACGCCTCTTACTGGTATCAGATGAGCATTCTCAAATGCGCCGACGGCGAAGGCAAAAAGTGCAACCGCTTCACCTTCGACCTGGCCTCCGTGCCGGGCCTGGGCCATTTCATTCACACCTATGTGGGCGACGGAAAGCCCCTTCCTTCCTTTGAGGGCGAACCGGAGCAGGTTGAAACCGTCAACGATATCGACGCCTTTACCAGCGCCATTTGGGAAAACCTCAACGAGGATAATAAGATTTCCCTGTTCGTGCGCTATATCGACGTGAAAACCGGCGAAGCGGAAACCCGCATTGTCAACAAGTATCAGTAAGGAGGCCGCCCACCATGAAGGAATTTGAACTGAAATACGGCTGCAACCCCAACCAGAAGCCCGCCAAGGTATACATGAAGGACGGCTCCGACCTGCCCTTTGAAATCCTCTGCGGCCGTCCCGGCTACATCAATTTTCTGGACGCGCTCAACTCCTGGCAGCTGGTCAAGGAATTGAAAGCGGCGCTGAACCTGCCCGCCGCCGCGTCCTTTAAGCATGTGTCGCCCACCTGCGCCGCCGTGGGCCTGCCCTTGTCTCAAAAGCTCATGAAAGCCTGCTTTGTGGACGACATTCCGGGCTTGAACGATTCTCCCCTGGCCTGCGCCTATGCCCGCGCCCGGGGCACCGACCGCATGAGCTCCTTTGGCGACTGGATCGCTCTGTCCGACGAATGCGACAAGACCACCGCCCTGATCATCAAGCGGGAGGTGTCCGATGGCATCATTGCCCCCGGCTACACCGATGAAGCCCTGGAAATCCTCAAATCCAAGCGCAAGGGCAATTACAACATCGTCAAAATCAATCCGGACTATGTTCCCAATCCCGTGGAAACCAAGGATGTGTTCGGCGTCACCTTCCAGCAGGGCCGAAACAATTTTGAAATCAACGAAGCGCTGCTGCAAAATATCCCCACCGCGAAAAAGGAACTGCCCGAGGAAGCCAAGCGGGATTTGATCATTTCCCTGATCACCCTCAAATACACCCAGTCCAATTCCGTGTGTTACGCTTACGACGGCCAGGCCATCGGCGTGGGCGCGGGCCAGCAGAGCCGCATCCACTGCACCCGGCTGGCGGGTGACAAGGCCGATAAATGGCACCTGCGCCAGTCCGACCGGGTGCTGAACCTGCCCTTCCTGCCTACCCTGGGCCGGGCAGACCGGGACAATGTGATCGACGTATACCTGTCCGACCAGGACGAGGACGTGCTGGGCGAGGGCAATTGGCAGAAGTTCTTTACGGAAAAGCCCGCTCCCTTTACCCGGGAGCAAAAGCGGGCCTATCTGGACACCATTACCGGCGTGTCCCTGGGCAGTGACGCCTTCTTCCCATTTGGCGATAATATCGAGCGCGCCCGCCGCTCCGGCGTCTCTTATGTTGCCCAGCCCGGCGGCTCCATTCGGGACGACCAGGTCATCGAAACCTGCGACAAGTTCGGCATGGTCATGGCCTTTACGGGGATGAGATTGTTCCATCATTGAGAATATGAAGAAATTGCTGGGGGAAACCCATTCTTTGAAGCCAAAGAATGGGTTTCCCCCAGCCCCCCTTCCGAAGAAAGCCGTGCCGGATTCACATCTTCACAGAACGGCATTCAGCTGGCTAAACCGGAATTTGACGGTGGAAACTATGTTAAAAGATTATGAGATCAATAAACCAGTTCTTGAAACGGAAAGATTGATTCTTCGTACGCTGAACAAGAACGATGTGGCTGATTTAAAAGAGTGGCTGGGGAGAGATGAAATCTATACATATTGGGGAAGAAAAGCAAGCAAGAACGAGAGAAATCCTGAACTTATGTTTGGCCCTGATCCCCGCCCTTGGGTAAAAAGAAAACCTTCTCCTGATTTTGATTGGGGAATTATATTGAAGAAATCCAATAAAGTAGTAGGCATGATTGCGGTATTTGATATCCAAAATGCCAGAATGGGTGATATAGGATACAGAGTGAATCCGGAGTACTGGAATATGGGAATTACGACAGAAGCTCTAAAGGAAGTGGTACGGTTTATATTTGAGAACACGGAAATAGACCGATTGAATGGGCG
>CAMOUF010000029.1 GCA_946626395.1 uncultured Clostridia bacterium | reverse complement strand
TTCGGTTATTTCAGCTTCCTGCGCATGTCGGTCTTGTCTACCAGTGGGCCGGCCACCTGAGATACTCATGAACCGGCAGTTTGATAACTTGACCAGTGGGTTCTACCAACTGAGCCACGCGACCAATTTATGTGAACCGATTTTAAGGCGTGCTTGTTATGTCACATCCATAACTGCCCGGCGCATCGGACTTGCGTTTATCGCGGAGGCGCTTCATCAGCGTTTCTCCTGACGACGAATGTTAGTATAGCACAGTTCCTTCGGATTGTCAACAGGGAAAATGAAAATTTTTGCGGCTATAATTTACATTATTTGGAAATAAAAACACAAATAAAATATAGTCTGCCCGGTTCAGGACCGCTTTTGCTTCCCCTGTTCCTCCTGCTGCGATTCGCCGACGCGGCACAATTTGGGGGATTGTAAAAGGCAGAACAGGCATGGTATACTGATGAAGTTATGATTTGTATCTCGGAGGTGATTTCTTTGATCGACGTTGCTTTGATCGGCACGGCGGCGCTGGTGCCGATTCCGGAGCGGGCTTTGACCGCCGCGCTGCTGTCCTGCGCGGGGCGCTCCATTTTATTGGACTGCGGGGAGGGCACCCAGACCGCCGCCCGGAAGGCTGGCGTGAGCCTCATGTCCACCGATGTGATTGCGCTGACTCATTACCATGGCGACCATATTTTCGGCCTGCCCGGCCTGCTGCAAACCATGTGCTGCATGGGCCGCACAGATCCTTTGACCATCCTGGGTCCGGAGGGCATCCAGGAGGAATTGGCCCCCATCGTGAAGCTGGCGGGGTGGCTGAGCTATCCGCTGAGCTTACAGGAGCTTCCGCCGGAAGGCGTGTCCATGGGCGTGTTTCATAAAAACTGGCCCCAGGAAGCGTCGCTTTCCTGCTTTGCCACGGAGCATCGGGTGGTCAGCCAGGGCTATGTGTTTTCCCTGGGCCGCTCTGCCCAGTTTATGCCCCAGCAGGCCAAGGCGCTGGGGGTGCCCGTGCAGCTGTGGAAGAACCTGCAGCACGGAGAAACTGTGACCTTTGAGGGCCGCACGGTGGAGCCCCGGGAGGTGCTGGGGCCGCCCAGGAAGGGCTTAAAGGTCGTATTTTCCGGCGATACCTGCGTCTGCGAGGGCCTGAAGCAGGCCGCCCGGGACGCTGATCTTTTGATCAGCGAAGCCACCTATGGGGAAAACGACCAGGCGCAGCTGGCCATCGACCATGGCCATATGAACTTTGCTCAGGCCGCGCAGGTGGCTGCGGAAGCAGGGGCGAAGCAGCTGTGGCTGGCGCATTTCTCCCAGATGATCGAAGACCCGGAGGCCTGCGCCGACAACGCCCGGGCGTTCTTTCCCGGCGCGGTGATCGGCCAGGACGGCATGAAAAC
Organism: uncultured Clostridia bacterium; assembly: GCA_946626395.1. Classification (GTDB taxonomy): domain Bacteria; phylum Bacillota; class Clostridia; order Christensenellales; family Aristaeellaceae; genus RUG563. The sequence continues at coordinate 6,123 of CAMOUF010000029.1, read as the reverse complement.
CACCCTGAAATTCGGCGCGGACTGATATCCGGGCGAATCAAAAAGGATCCCCCTCCTGACAGCGGAGAGAGGGATCCTTTCCTATTTATGAGCAGAACAGCTGCTCTATTCAATGGGCTCCAGATATTCCGACAGGATATAACCGTATTCGCCATGATAGACGCAGAGAAGAAATCCGTTCTCTTCGCCGTACCGGGTGAAAGCAAGCACCTCTGCCCCCAGGGGAACCTTGGCCAGCCGGGCAGAGGAAACGGAGCGCTCTTCCCGCAGAGAAACGAAGCTCTTGCAGTGGGCCACCCGCATGTTCGGCCCCTCTTCCCTGTGCATCCCGATGGGCCATCCACCCGCTTCGCCCAGGATATCCTGAAAGGGAGAAACGCCGCTGGCGGCTTCATCCTCCAGGATCAAATAGGTATGCTCCACATCCTCCTCCACCCATCCTTCCGCGTAAACGCTGTACCCGCATTCCGCGCTGTACCCGCTGCCTTCATACGCGGGATGGTCCGTGGCGGTGAACAGCAGGGTCAGCCGGTCCATTTCGTCCGGCACAAGCGTGAGCGACCAGGCACCTTCATAGGAATACAGGTATTCGCCGTCCGCGCCGCTGCAAAGAAGAAGCAGGCTTCCATCCTCCGAAAAGGTCATCACCGCTGTGATCGTTTCTTCCTCGCCGACGTCGATGGTCCATTGTCCGGGCAGCTGGGACAATAGCTCCTCATCTTCCCCGCAAGCCGGAGAGGCCAATACGATCATTATAATGAGGAAAAGCAGAACGGCGAGGATGTTTCTCTTTTTTGTTTCTGTCATCACGTTGGTTCCCTCCCTGATCTCAGGTTTGCAGAAGGCCGAAGAAGAAGCGTTTCAGTCTGCCGTCGGCGATCACGTGAACCGGCTTGATCTGATTGGGGGATGCGCCGCCCATGATTTTCAAATCCCTGTACAGGGCATAGGTTTGGCACTGAACGAATTTGACCTCCAGGGGCAGCATGATCTTCTGCTGGATTTTTTGGCGGTAGGAGTCGTGGGCTTCACAGAGCTTGCGGTTCAGTATTTCTGAATAGTACGGCCAGAGATCCGGCCTGATCCCCCGGTCGCTTTCCAGCAGAACGGTATAGTGGCCCGGGTTCGTTTCCGCGTCGGCGTATACGCTGTATTCCAGCACCGGGGTCCGGCTTTCCTCTCTCATGGCCTCCACCGCGTTGTGCAGCGCGGTTTCCGTCACCTTTTCCCCATACATGCTGATCAGCTGGCTCTTCCGATAGGCCAATACGATCATCGGGCATTCGTTGTGATATCCGGTCACCCGGACCACGTCCCCCAGCCGGTAGCGGTAAAAGCCGGACAGGTTGGTGATGATCAGCTCATATTCCTTGCCCACCTCCAGCTGATCCATCAGCAGGGGCTGATCCTTTGCGCCTTCCTCCATGGGAAGGAACTCGTAAAACCCGCTCCAGGGAAGGAGCATGTATTCCGCCTGATTTTCACGAAGCACGGTGCCGATGGTGGCTTCGGAGCTGACATAACCCAGATAATCCACCGCGATATCGGGCCCGAGGGACGGACGCAGCTTTTCCAGATACGGGGCGAAGGACGCGGCTCCGATGGTGGCGATTAGCTTCATATCCGGCCAAAGGAGGGGAACGAAAGCGCCGTTTTCATGAGCGGCCATGATTGCGCGAATCTGTTCCGCCCGCTCCGGGTCGGGCGTCATGCACGCCTCCAGCTTTTTTCGCAGCAAGGGATCGACCACGATATCCTGGTTGATGGTTCCGCTTTCAATATCTTCGCACAGCAGCGCCCAGTGCTGCCGCAGATAGGCGAACATATCGTGCAAAAACGGCGCGAAGCTGCACTGGATGAAGCTCAGACGGCGCTCCCGCAGCGCAAAAAGCATTTTCAGGTAGCGCCTGTCAAAATCCGCGGATGGATAAATGAGCTCCTCCGGCAGGGCGTTGTACTGGGCTGTGTGCTCTTTGATGAGCACGGTCTCCGAAATGGCGCCGTGGGCAACGCCGTAAGGGGTATAGCCGGTTTTCGATTCCATGATGCCCAGGCCCTTGCATTCGGGCATCCCTTCTCCGGTTTTTTCCCGGAGCCAGGCGTCGTACAGGCCGAAAACCCGTTCATACCCCGCGCTGAAGAAAACGTCCAGCGCCGCCCGGGTGCAGGGGATCATTTTGGGAGAGCCGGTGGTGCCGGAGGTGTGGGCGTAATAGACCACCCGGTCGGCAGTGATCAGGTTCTTTTGATTGAAGCACAGCATCCGTTCAATGTAGGGCTCGTAATCCTCATAGGTGGAGAGGGGCACCTTCGCGGCGTAATCGGCATAGGAATGGATTTCCCGAAAGCCGTACCTTTTTCCGTATTCGGTGTTTTCGTTCTGCCGAACCAGCCGCATCAGCAGGTCCTGGCTCACCGCGCTTCCCCGCAGGCTGTCCTTTTCCATGCGCTCCAGCACTTGTATGCCGTGGGCGATGTACGTTTGCATGATATCGCTCATTGCTTTCCTCCTGAAATCATCCACGTCAAAGCGTCATTGTAGGCTTTGCGGAATCTCTCCACCAGGGACAGAGAATACAGCTCGGAATCATAATTGATGTAGAAGGGAATCGGGGCGCTTGGATCGGCGGCGCCGGAAATGATGATCTGGAATCTGGTAAACGCGCCGTTCAGTTTGTCATAGGCAAAGGAAGCCTGGGTGCCTTCGGGCAGGAAAGCGCTCATATCGAACCCGGATTCATGCACCACGATCAGCCGGTCCCTGTCCCCCGGGGTAACGCCCCGGTTGCCCAGGGACAGATCGGCGTAGCGCATGCCCAATTCGTTCTGCGCGTCGATCTGGCGCAGGATATCCCGGGGACTGCGCGTTTCCGCCATATCCACCGCCACAGGCACGGAAGAAATGGTGATGCCGATCAGATCCTGCTTCCATTTTTCATCCCGGCCGTTATAGGTCCATTCCACCGTGACCTTGCTTTCCCCGCTGATTTTTGACAGCGCCACCAGGCTGGCGGCCACAAAGAGCTTGTTCAGGCTGGTTCGCATCTCTTCGCAGCCCTTTTGCAGCTGGCCCAGGGTCAGCGCCGTTTCGCCGGAGCACTGCCCGTTTCCCGTGCGCCGGGATTGCAGATCGGGCCTGGGATTGCACAGGTATTCCTCCCGGCTGAAACGCTTGATCAGCAATTGGGCGTCTGCTTCCTGCTCCAGCTCCATGCGCCTGCGGTATTGATGCTCCAGATAATAGTAATAGCGATCCTGCCGAAGGGGTTCGCCCCGGTACGCGGCAAACAGCTCGGCCATGAAATTGGCGATGGAGGTGCCGTCGCTGATGATATGGCAGGTGTCCAGGTCCAGGAAGGTGCGTTCGGGGGTGGCATAGATTCTGCATCGGTACATCAATTCCCCATTCAGACTGTAGGGCCGTATCAGGTCCGTCAGCATCTCTTCCGTGTGCTCCTGAACCTCCCGGATTTCCGGATGCACGATCCTGCCTTTTTCATACCGCATCACGGGAAGATGCCGATTGCTTTCTTTATCAAAAATAAAAACGGTGCTGAAGAGGGCATAGTTGGCAAACACGGCTTCCAGCGCGTTTTTCAGCCGCGTTGGCTCCACCGCCGTCCTGGGGAAGGACAGGCTGATGGGATTGCTGGTTTCCGTCTGCCGGGGGGAATACAGCATGGCGTCGTAAAAGTACGTCTGATACGGGGTCAGATATTGCTCCCGGCCCAGGGCCTCCCGGTTCAATTCATCCAGGTTTGCCTGATCCTTTTCACGGAGCCGCGCGGCAATTTGCCGGGGGGTTTTCCAGGCGTAAATATCCTTGTAGTCCACCTGGATTTCTTCCAGCTCAGCCGCTGCCAGCGCGGTGGAGAGGGAATCGCCGCCCAGTTCAAAGAAGTCGTCGTTCACGCCCACCCGGTCGGCATGCAGCACCCTTGCAAAGGCTTTGCAAATCGCTTCCTCCTGGGGCGTTTCCGGCGGGACATACGCGCTGACTTTTTTGTTCACGTTGGGCCTTGGCAGGGCGAAGCGGTCCACCTTGCCGTTTGAATTGAGGGGGATTTTGTCCAGCCGCATGAAAAATGCGGGGATCATATAGTGGGGCAGGGATTGGCTCAGGCGGTCCCGGAGGACGCCTTCGTCCAAATCGCTGTCTGCCACATAATAGGCGCACAGGAAAACCTGCTGCCGCTCCCCCTGGAAATCGCGCACCGCGGCGTTCTTGACCGCCGGAATGCGGCGCAGGGCCGCTTCGATTTCCCCGGGCTCCACCCGGTTGCCGTTGATTTTCACCATGGTGTTCAGCCGTCCGGTCACCACGATGTTGCCGTCCGGCAGACGCCTGCCCATGTCCCCGGAATGGAACACGCCGTTTCGCAGCGCCTTTTCCGTCTCCTCCGGCATTCCCACATAGCCCCGGAAAAATGGGTTGTCAAAGCAGATTTCCCCTTTTTCGCCGTCCGGCACTTCCCGGCCTTCTTCGTCCAGCAGGACGATGCGGATATCCTCAAAGACGGGCTTGCCGATGGGGGTGATGTCGTAGCGCCGGTCCATTTCAAACTGGGCCACATGGAAGCCCGCTTCGCTCATGCCATAGTTATTGATGAGCCGGATGCCCTCAAACCATACGCCGTTGGCCGCTTCGCTGCCGGTCACCAGGGTTTTGAGGCTTTTGCCGGGGCCGTCAGCCATGACCCGAAGCATGGAAGGAGACAGGAAGGCCATGTTCACCTGATACCGGCTGAACTGCTCCTTCAGCCGCACGGGGTTGCGCGCCGTGTCCGTGGACAGGAGGATCACCCGCATCCCGGAATACAGGGCGTTCAGGAAGATTTTCACCGCCGCGATGAAATTCAGCGGCGCTGCCAGCGCCGTAATGGTATTTTCGTTGACCAGTCCTCCCGGATAGCGCTCCAGGGAAGCCTGGTTCAGCTTGATTTTTCCGTATTCCTGCAATACGCCCTTGGGTTTTCCTGTGCTGCCGGAGGTATAGATGGCAAAGCAGGCGTCGTGCTCCTCCGCCTGCCGGAAGCCTGTCAAAGGCGCGGTTTTCAGGATCTCCCCCCAGGCGGCTTCATCGATCACGAGGCGGCAGCCGCAGTCCTTTTGAATCGCTTCGATCCGCTCCGGCGCATAGCTGTCCTCTACCACGGTAAAGGCCGCTCCCGCCTTCCAAACGCCCAGCATGGCGATAAAAGGCCGGGCGTCTCTGGGAAGCCGGATCAGCACAAAATCCTCCGCCCCGATCCCCTTGCCCGCCAAATACCCGTAAACCCGGGCGGACAATTCATCGGCCTGGCGGCGGGTGAGACAGACGCCGGAGGGTTCTTCTATGAAAAAGGCAGCTTCCGGGGCTTGCTCCACCACGTCCGCCCAACGCTTGCACACATAGGGAACGGTGTTTAAAAAATCCAGCTTCATGGGTTTCCCTCCTTCCCATCGGGCGCTGTTATTTTTCAAGCCTGAACTTGAAGAGAAGATAGGGCTCGATTTCCAATACAGTGGCAATGTTGAAGAGCAGATCCAGGGAAACGCCCCGGTTCATGCCGGGGGCTTCCACGGAAGCTAAATGCTGGCGGCTGATGCCCAGCAATTCCGCCATCTTTTCCTGGCTGTACCCCTTCTTCCTGCGGTAATACCCGATGGCATAGGAGAGGTTTTCCATGCGCTCTGCGTTGTCAAAGTCGAAATGCAAAACGATCATCCCCTTCCAGAAAAGTGTAGCGAAAGAGCGGAAAAGTGAAAATAATTTATAACACGAAATTGACGCTTTTTAAATATCAACGTATAATTTATATACGCCAATGTATCCCGAATATCAACTGCGGCAAAATAATTTTCTCTTTTTTTCCTGCCACCCTTTCCCGTGGGCCGTATCAATAGGTGTCCAGGGTAAAACACCGGGACAGAATAAAGAAAGAAATTCAGAACGACGCCCATGAGGGCAGGAGGATAAAAAATGAGCACGATGAAGGAAATGGACAACGAGAAACTGAACCTGAACGAACTGGAACAAGCGAACGGCGGATTCGTCCTGGCCGCTTTCATCACGGCGGCCATCGGCGGCGCCATCGCCGGAGCCATCACCTACTACGAATTGAAGCGCTGACAAACGGCTGA
>CAMOUF010000028.1 GCA_946626395.1 uncultured Clostridia bacterium | reverse complement strand
GATACGGCGGGACCGCTGTACCTGAAGGTGGTCAATAACAAGGACCGCACCGTGTATGTGAATGTGGCGGATCTTCTGACTGTGCAGGACACGCCGCTTACCTATAAGCAGAACAACCGTCTCATCAAGAAGATGGACGGCGTGGACCCCTCGGAAGTATGTGTTCAGTTCAACGCGGATACCTGGACACTGGATGCCTTTCCCCGTATTTTCCAGGATTACACCTTCAACCATGCCCTGCACAACACCCTGCTGCTGGGCATGATTACGGGCCTGGGCAGCCTGCTGATCGGTCTTCTGTTTGCGTATGTGGATGTGTATGTCCATATCCGCTCCGCTTTTACCAGAAAACTGTTTGACGTGGTGTCCATGCTGCCGGTGGTATCACCGCCCTTTGTGCTTTCCCTGTCCATGATCCTCCTCTTTGGCCGCAGCGGTCTTCTGACCCGGCAGATTCTGGGGATCTATGACTCGGATATTTATGGCCTGTGGGGGATTGCCATTGTGCAGACCATGACCTTCTTCCCCGTGGTCTATCTCATGCTCAAGGGACTGCTGAAGAGCATTGACCCTTCCATGGAGGAAGCAGCCCGGGACATGGGTGCCAGCCGCTGGAAGGTCTTTATGACCGTGACCCTGCCCCTGATGCTGCCCGGCCTTGGCAACGCCTTCCTGGTGACCTTCATTGAGTCCGTGGCAGACTTTGCCAATCCCATGATCATCGGCGGCTCCTATGACACCCTGGCCACCACCATCTATCTGCGCATCACCGGCGGTACCTACGACATCAACGGCGCATCCGCCATGACCGTGGTGCTCCTGGTGCTGACCCTGGCCCTGTTCATGATTCAGAAGTACGTGCTGGAGAAAAAGACGGCGGCCACCCTTTCCGGCAAGGCCAGCCGGGCCCGGATGCTCATTGAGGACAAGTCCGTGCGCTATCCTCTGTCTGTTTTCTGCATCATGGTTTCCGTCTTTGTGGTGCTCATGTATATTGCCGTGCCCTTCGGTGCCCTGTTCAAGCTCTGGGGCCGGGATTACTCCCTGAGCTTCAAGTGGTTTGAGCAGATGTTCCGGGAGGGCGGCTGGAAGGCCTTCGGCGATTCCTTTATCCTCTCCCTGATTGCATCTCCCATCACGGCCCTTCTCTCCATGATCATCTCCTATCTGGTGGTGAAACGGAAGTTCCATGGCAAGGGATTCATCGAGTTTGTCTCCATGCTGGCCATGGCCGTGCCCGGCACGGTGCTGGGCATCGGCTACATCCGCGGCTTCGCCGGCGGCGTGTTCCATACCGGCTTTTTGCAGGGCATCTATGGCACCGGGGTGATTCTGGTGATCGTGTTCGTGGTGCGCTCCCTGCCCACCGGCACCCGCAGCGGTATTTCCGCCCTGCGGCAGATTGACAAGTCCATTGAGGAAAGCGCCTATGACATGGGTGCGGGCAGCCTGAAGGTGTTTACCTCCGTGACGCTGCCGCTGATCAAGGATTCCTTCCTCTCCGGCCTGGTCACGGCCTTCGTGCGCTCCATCACCGCCATTTCCGCCATCATCCTTCTGGTTACTCCCAGCTATCTGCTCATTACCGTGCAGATCAATGAATTCGCGGAGAAGGGCTCCTATGGCATCGCCTGCGCGTTTGCCACCATCCTGATCGCCATTACCTATGGCAGCGTGCTGCTGATGAACCTGGTGATCAAATTCTTCGGTACCAGCAGAAAATTGAAGGAGGCTGAATGATTATGGCTGACATGCGGGTAAAGCAGCCCAAGGGTGTGAAGCTGGATCATATTTCCAAAATCTATCAGGACCCCAAAACCGGCAAGGATTTTTACGCTGTTCACGACGTGGCGCTGGACATCGCCCCCGGCTCCTTTGTGACGCTGCTGGGCCCTTCCGGCTGCGGCAAGACCACCACCCTGCGCATGATCGCGGGCTTTGAAAGCCCCGATGAGGGTGAAATCTATTTGGGCGGGGAACCTATCAACGCCCTGACCCCCAACAAGCGGGATACCGCCATGGTGTTCCAGAGCTACGCCCTGTTCCCCCACTACAATGTGTTCGACAACGTGGCATACGGCCTGCGGCTGCGCAAAGTGCCCAAGGATGAAATCAAGCGCCGGGTGACGGACATCCTGGCCCTGGTGGAGCTCAGCGGCATGGAGCAGCGTATGACGAACCAATTGTCCGGCGGCCAGCAGCAGCGTGTGGCCTTGGCCCGCGCCCTGGTGGTGGAGCCCGGCGTGCTGCTCTTTGACGAGCCCCTTTCCAACCTGGACGCCAAGCTCCGGGTGCAGATGCGCACGGAAATCCGCCGCATCCAGCAGACCCTGGGCATTACCGCCATTTACGTCACCCACGACCAAAGCGAGGCCATGTCCATTTCCGATCAGATCATTCTGATGAAGGGCGGCGTCATCGCCCAGATGGGCAGCCCCACGGAAATCTACTATCACCCTGTCAGCGAATTCGTGGCCGATTTCATCGGCGAATGCAATTTCCTGAAAGGGACAGCCGCCTCCAGCGGAAACGGGCAAACCGTGGTGCAATTGCCCACCGGAACTGCCGCCGTGGAAACGGACAAGAATTACGCCCCCAGCGCGGACTGCGAAATCGTGGTGCGCCCCGAGGCCATCCGGATTGCGGACGAGGGCATGCTGCCCTGCAAGGTGGAGCTTTCCTGCTTCATGGGCAGCTATCAGAATTACCACGTCCGGGTGGGGGACACCCTGGTGAAAATCACCGACAACTGCCCTGTGAACAAAAAGATTTACAACGTGGGCGACAGCGCCTTCATCTCCTTTGATCCCGCCTGCGCTCATCTGCTGTAAAACTTATAAAGTAAATTTCTGGGGGAAACCATTCTTTGGAGTCCAAAGAGCGGTTTCCCCCAGACTCCTTTCTGAGAAAGGCAAGCGGCGATCCAAGCGAAAAAGCGCAAACAAAATTGACTTTTCCTTTCGGTAGGAATAAAATAGAAACGCATCGCAAGCAAAAGAAACATGCGAATCCAGAGAAAAGGGAAGATGGCCAATGAAAGTCGTGCTGCAGAACCTGACCAAGCGATTCCCCAGCCGGACCAAGAATGAACCGGACGTGATCGCCGTGAACGATTTCAACTTTGAAATTCCCGACGGAAAGCTGATTGGGCTCCTGGGCCCCTCCGGCTGCGGCAAGAGCACCACCCTGAACCTGATCAGCGGCCTGGAGGCGCCCACCAGCGGCAAAATCTTCTTTGGGGAGGATGACGTGACCCGCCTGCCCCCGGAAAACCGGGGCGTGGGACTGGTGTTCCAGAATTACGCCCTGTACCCCCATCTGACGGTGCTGGATAATATTCTTTTTCCCTTGCAGAATTTAAAGGGCCCAGAAAAGCTGAGCAAGCAGGAAATGAGGGAGCGGGCCCTGCACGCCGCCAAATTGGTGCAGATCGACACGCTGCTGGAGCGCAAGCCCAGCGAGCTGTCCGGCGGCCAGCAGCAGCGGGTGGCCATCGCCCGGGCGCTGGTGAAAACCCCGCGGGTATTGCTCATGGACGAGCCCCTGTCCAACCTGGACGCCCGGCTGCGCCTGCAGACCCGGGAGGAAATCCGCCGCATCCAGCAGGAAACCGGCGTTACCACCATTTTCGTGACCCACGATCAGGACGAAGCCATGTCCATTTCCGATATGATCGTGGTGATGAAGGACGGGGTGGTGCAGCAGATCGGCGCGCCCCAGGACGTGTACGACAATCCCGTGAACCTGTTCGTGGCCACCTTCCTGGGCACTCCGCCCATCAATGTGTTCGACGGGGAAATCAAGGGGGAAAAACTGTATATTGGCGGCGAAGCGGTGCTGCCAAAGCCCGGCCTTCCTGATCAAAAGGTCTCCGTGGGCATCCGGCCCGAGGGCTTTGTGCTGGATGAAAACGGGCCCTTCACCCTGAACCTTTCCCGGGTGGAGGTCATGGGCCGGGATACCAGCGTGGTGTCTACCCATCCCAAGAGCCGAAACGTGACCATCCGCTCCATTATCCCCACCCGGAACAAGGTGGACAGGACCGCGAAAACCGTGCGCTTCAGCCTGGTTCCCGACAAGGTGCACCTCTTTGACGAAAAGACCGACAAAGCCCTTGGGACGGAGGAAAAGCCATGAACAAAAAAAGCATGAAGGGCTGGCTGTATCTGCTGCCCGCCATCCTGTTTTTGGGGTGCTTCATGGTATATCCCCTCATCGACGTGCTAATCTATTCTTTTGAGGAGGGCTACAATTCCGCGTCCCAGACCTATTACGGGGTGGGGCTGTACAATTATTCCTATGTGCTCCGGGATCCCTATTTTCTCCAGGCGGTGAAGAACACCTTCATTCTGGTGGTGATCACCGTGCCGCTGTCCACCGGCATTGCCCTGCTGATCTCCCTGGGCCTGAACGCCATCAAGCCCCTGCGCAACTTGTATCAGACCGTGTATTTTCTGCCCTATGTGACCAACACCCTGGCGGTGGGCCTGGTGTTCATGATCCTGTTCAAGAAAACGGCGTATACCGACGGCCTGATCAACCTGATGCTCAAATGGTTCGGAGCCCAGAGCGTGGACTTTATCGACGGGCCCTACTGGGCGAAAATGTTCGTGCTGTGCTTCTATACCATCTGGGTGGTCATGCCCTTTAAAATCCTGATCCTCACCAGCGCCCTGGCCTCGGTGAACAAGGAATACTACAGCGCCGCCCGCATGGACGGCACCCGCTCCTTCCGTATCTTTTACAAGATCACCCTGCCCATGATTTCGCCCATGATTTTTTACCTGGTCATTACCGGGTTCATCGGCGCGTTCAAGGCGTACAGCGACGCCATCGCTCTGTTCGGCACAGACCTGAACGCCGCGGGTATGAACACCATCGTGGGCTATGTGTACGATATGCTCTACGGCAACAGCGGCGGCTATCCCTCCTTCGCCTCCGCGGCTGCGCTGATCCTGTTTGCCATCGTGCTCACCATTACCTGCATCAATCTGCTCATCAGCAGAAAGAACGTTCAGTATTAAGGAGGCGGGCCGATGGAAAAGAAGCTGGACTTTGACAAAATCGAGCGCCGGGCCGCTGTGAGGAGCCGCGCCTTTAAAGCGGTGGACTATCTGCTTTTGACGGTGTGGGCCGTGATGGTGCTGTTTCCGTTTTATTGGATGCTGCTCACCAGCGTCAAGAGCTACGGCACCTACAACGCGGAATATATCCCCACATTTTTCACCCTGTCTCCTACCCTGCAAAACTATGTGGATGCCTTTACCACCGTGGATTTGGGCCGGTATTTTCTGAATACCATTATTTTTACCGTCATTACCACGGGGCTGATGATGCTGGTGATCATCCCGGCGGCCTTCGCCTTTGCCCGGCTGGAGTTTCCGGGCAAGCACCTGGCCTTTACCCTGTTTCTGTCCCTGATGATGATTCCCAATGAGCTGGTGATCATTACCAACTTTGTCACCATCACCAACCTGCATCTGCGCAACACTTTTACGGGCCTGATCCTGCCCTCTGTGACCAGCGTGTTTTATATCTATCTGCTGAAAGAAAACTTTGAGCAGATTCCCGATGAGCTGTACCGGGCCGCCCGGGTGGACGGCACCACGGATTTCAAATACCTCACCCGGGTGATGATGCCCATTGCCAAGCCAACCCTGGTGACCATCGCTATCCTCAAGATCATCGAATGCTGGAACAGCTACGTCTGGCCCCGGCTGATCACCGACGACCCCAAGTATTACCTGGTATCCAACGGCATTCAGGAAATCCGGGAAAACGGCTTTGGCCGGGAAAATATCCCCGCCATGATGGCCGCTGTAGTGGTCATTTCCCTGCCGCTGATCG
>CAMOUF010000027.1 GCA_946626395.1 uncultured Clostridia bacterium | reverse complement strand
CACGGCGGGAGCGATGGGGTCCAGGCTGCCCAGGCTTTCAATGCCCACGGTAAAGCCGGGGCTCTCCCGGGCCCAGGCCCGCACCTCGGTGTTGTCGGTGGACAGGGGGTCGGCGCGGCCGGCCAGCAGGGTTTCATTGCCCTTCTGCACGGCGGGAGCGATGGTGTCCAGGCTGCCCAGGCTTTCAATGCCCACGGTAAAGCCGGGGTTCTCCAGGGCCCAGGCCAGCACCTCGGTGTTGTCGGTGGACAGGGCGTCGGCGCGGCCGTCCAGCAGGGCGTTGAAGGTTTCGGTGTAGGTGTCATACTTTTGCAGAGTCACTTCGGGATGATTGGCGGTGAAATAAGTTTCCGCGGTGGTGCCCTTGCTGACGATCAGCTTTTTGCCTGCCAGCTGAGCCACGTCGGTAATCAGGGCGCTGTCCGGGGAAACCACGCCCAGGGCCACCTTCATGTAGGGCAGCGCGAAATCCACCACTTCCGCCCGTTCGGGGGTGACGGTAAAGTTGGCCAGGATAATATCCACCTTGGCGCTGGTCAGATATTCCACCCGGTTGGGGGCGTCCACGGGCACCAGCTTCAGCTTCACGCCCAGATCCTCCGCCAGCCGACGGGCCAGATACACGTCGTAGCCCTGATACTCGCCGTTCTCATCCACGTAGCCAAAGGGCTTCTTGTCCGAAAACACGCCGATCACCAGCTCGCCGCTGGCCTTGATCTCGTCCAGGGTGCGGGCCTTGGAATCCGCCAGGGCCAGGGAAGAAAGGGAAAGAGAAAGAACCAAAACCAGGGCCAGAAGAGTTGTAAACCGTTTCATTTTCATATCCTCCATTTTTTTGATTTTGATCTTTTGCAGCCACAGAAAAAGCGGAGAGCAGAACTCCCGTCTGTCCCTCCGCTTTTGAGCGCCTGTTTTTGGGCTGCGTCAAAAACCCATCGTTGAGGACAGACGGGCCGTACAGCTACACATCATCAGCCATTCACGGGTCATGCCGTCCGCCTCCTTTCGATTTCCTACAGTTCATGTAGGTTGATGAAATTATACCCCGCCGGCCTGCCGCTGTCAATGGCAGGATTGTATTCAGATTGTTTTTCATTCTTGCGGGCGATGGGCGGGTGGTGTATAATAGCGGTATCGGCCCGGGCTTTCCAGCCGAATATCCCTTCGGGAGGGAGATCATGGAGCTTTTTTCCACGGAAAACACCGCCTCCCTGACCACCATGAGCAACGGCGGCATGGGGTTTGAGGCCAAGTACAGCTACACGGAGCGGCTGAGCGTATCGGAATACCACTGCCATGATTTTTATGAATTTTATATTCATCTGCGGGGCGGCCAGTATCTGGGCCTGGACGAAAAATTCTATCTGCTCCAGCCCAATCAGCTCTTTATCATCCCGCCCTTTTCCATGCACGGACGCTCTTTTGTGAATGAAAGCCGGAATTATGAGCGGGCGTATCTGAACCTGTCCCCGGAACTGATGAGCAGGCTGGGCCTGGGCCAATTGGATCTGGCTCAGTTTTTCAGCTCCTACACCTCCCAGGGGCAAAACGCCTTCCAGCTCAGCGCCGAGGACGCCCAGGCCTGCATCCGCCTGATCCGCCAGCTGGAGGGGGTGCAGCTTCAGCACGACCCCCTGATCAATTACGGCCATCTGTGCGCCCTGACCAATTTTCTCAATATCGTATGCCAATCCGTGCACCGCTATCCCGCCCTGTCCGGGAACGCGGTGTCCAAGCATATCATCCAGGACGTGCTGACCTATATCAATGGCCATTACACCCAGCCCATGAAAATGGATCAGCTGGCCAAGCAGTTCGGCATCAGCGTGTCCTATCTGTCCCACGAGTTCATCAAGTTTACCAACCGCAGCGTGTACGACTATATCCTGTACCGCCGGGTGATGCTGGCCAAGCAGATGATCCAGACGGATTTGCCGCTGATCACCATTTCCTATCAATGCGGCTTTAATGATTATTCCAATTTCCTGCGCATGTTCAATAAGCTGGTGGGCGTTTCGCCCAGCCAATACCGCAAGCAGCTCAATCCCATGCAGCGAATTCCATGATGCTGAAAGAGGGGAGAAGCTGGGGGAAACCCATACTTAAAGGGTTCAGTTTCTTTGCTGTGTTACGAAGTTTTTCGTTTGCATATGGTATCATTCGAATCAATAAAAATGACGCGGTTTATTGCCTGCAAAAGGATCACGCCATGAAACGCAATGATTTTTCTTTCCGGGAGGGCCTTCTTTGCTCTCTTGTTTTACTGGGCGTTATGCTGCTGTGCGTATGCCTGGGCAGCGTATCGGTGCCGCTGGCCGACACGGTGACCGCCATCTGGAACAGCGTATTCGGCCTTCCGATTCCGGAGGGCGTTTCCAAATCCATTATCCTGTCGGTGCGTTTGCCCCGGGTGCTGTGCGTGGCGCTGTCGGGGGCGGCCCTGTCCCTGTGCGGCGCGGCCATGCAGGGCCTGCTTCGCAATCCCCTGGCGGACGGCTCCACCCTGGGGGTATCCGCCGGGGCGTCCCTGGGGGCGGTGGTGGCCCTGGCCTTTGGGGTCACGGTGCCGGGGCTGCCCTACGCGGGCACCATGGGCATGGCGATGCTGTTCGCCTTTGGGTCGCTCATGCTGATCCTGTTCCTGGCCTATGGGCTGGACCGGTCCCTGGCCACCCATTCCATTATCCTCATCGGCGTCATTTTTTCCATGTTCGCTTCCAGCCTCATGAGCCTGGTCATTTCCTTTGCCGGGGAAAAAATCAAATCCATTACCTTCTGGACCATGGGCTCCCTGTCCGGCAGCAATTATACCTACGCCCTGATTCTGCTGACCGGCCTGGTCACATGCGGCGGGGTCATCCTCTTTCACGCCCGGGAGCTGAACGCCTTCGCGGTGGGGGAGGAAAACGCCCTGCACGTAGGGGTGAATGTAAAGCGGGTGAAACTGACCCTGCTCATTTCCATTTCCATCCTGATCGGCGTCTGCGTGTCGGTGGGGGGCACCATCGCCTTTGTGGGCCTGGTCACGCCCCACGCGGCCCGGCTCATCGTAGGGCCCAATCACCGGCGGCTGCTGCCTGCGTCGCTGTTTTCCGGGGCCATTTTCCTGCTGCTGGCGGATTTGGCCGCCCGGGTGGTGCTGCGGCCCATCGAGCTGTCCATCGGCGTGGTCACGTCCCTGGTGGGGGCGGTGGCCTTCGTGCTGATCTTCGCCCGGACCCGGAAGGGGGGAGCCTGATGCTGCAAGCGCAAAATGTGACCGTGCGCTATGGGGATAAAACCGCCGTGGACAGCGTTTCCTTTTCCCTGGAGCCGGGCCAATGGCTGATGCTGGCCGGGCCCAACGGTGCCGGAAAAAGCACGCTCATCGGGGCCGTGGCCCAAAGCGTAGCCTATGAAGGCCGGGTGCTGCTGGACGGAAAGGATATGAGCGCCCTGCGGTCCGCCCAAAGAGCGCGGCAGATGGCCGTGCTTTCCCAGCGCAACGCCGCCCAGTACGGATACACGGTGGAGGAAATCGTGCAGCTGGGCCGCTACGCGTACAGGCGGGGATTTCTCGGCCGGGAGCCTGACGCCGACCGGCAGGGCATCGAACGCGCCCTGGCCCTGACGGGGCTCCAGGAATACCGGCGCCGGAGCATTCTGGATTTATCCGGCGGCGAAATGCAGCGGGTGTTCCTGGCCCAGGTGTTCGCCCAGGACCCCAATATCCTGCTGCTGGACGAGCCTGCCAATCATTTGGATCTGCCCTATCAGCAGCATATTTTCGGCCTGATCCGGGAGTGGGTGTCCCAGCCCGGCAAGGCGGTGCTGTCGGTGGTGCATGATCTGAGCCTGGCAAAAAAATACGGCACCCATGCCCTGCTCATGCACCGGGGCCGGTGCGTGGCGCAGGGCGAAACGGATGCCGTGCTGACCCGGGAAAACCTGCGGCAGGTGTATGAAATGGACGTATACGCCTGGATGCGCGGCCTGCTTTCCCAGTGGAGAGACAACAGTGAGGAGTTTGGAGTGAGGAGTTAGGAGCGAGGAGTTAATAGAAGACAATAGCAATTTTCAAAAGCATTCCCTTTTCATTCCTCGCTTGATTTTGCTATGTTCATCACATAGATCTGGCAGGGATTTTGCTCGTCCCACAGGAGCGGGAAGCACTCAAACTCCTGAAAGCCCAGGCTTTGATAGAACAGGTTGGTGCGGTCATAATCCGGATACATGCCCATTTTCACCGTCTTGACCTGCATGAAGCAGTAGCCCTTCCGCGCGGCGTAATCCTTTGCAGCGGCGAACAGGGCCTTGCCGGTGCCCTGGCGGTGGCAGGAAGCCAGCACGCCCATCACGGCCAATTCCACGGTGGCCCGGCCGGTTTCCTTCAGGCACAGAAAGCCCACGGGCTGGCCGTCCCGGAAGGCGGCAAAGGTGGGCTGGCCCGCGCTGGCTTGAATGTATTCCTCCCGGGATTCGGCCACGCCGAACCAATCGGGCAGCGCCTCCAGGATCGTCCGGCTGACCCTTCTTTTTTCCTCCGCGTCCGAAAGCAAAACAATCTTCGTTTCCATGCTTCTCCTCCATAAAAAAGGGGATACCCCGCGCGGGATATCCCCTTGAATCGTTTTGGGTTTTTATTCTTCCGCCCCAGCGGTTTCCTCGGCCTGGGCCGGGTCATCAGTGGCTTCAGGCTGAGCTTCTCCTTCGGGCGTGGCTTCCGGAGCGGGATAGGTCAGGGCATCGATCGCTTCCTGATTGTAAACGATCTCATGCTCTTCCTGCCACTGGGCCATGGCGTCGATGAAGATAGTATTCTTCTTGGTGTTCACAATATAGCTTTCGATTTCCGCGAATATTTCATCGGTCATTTCGATGATGCCCGCGGGCACGTCCTGCAGATAATACAGGATATGGATGCCATTGGAGCCCACCACGGGATCGGACACATCGCCCACCTTGGCCATCCTTTCACTGAAAGCGCCGGCGGTGAAGGCGGGATCATAGATGGCACTGTCCTTGTGCACCTTGTAGCCGGACTGGAGATTGGCGGCGTCCTGCATGCCAGGGTCTTCGTTGTATTCCCTGATCAGATCGGTGAAGGCTTCGCCCTTTTCCAGCCGGGCGTAGATTTCGTCCACCACGTCCTGCTTGCTGGCGATCACGGCCTGCCTGGCTTCTTCCATGGCGGCCTTCAGGGCTTCGTCGCCGTCGGGGGCTTCGTCGGTTTTGCTTTCTTCATAGGCGGCCTGGGCGGCGGAATAAGCGGAAAGCACTTCCTCGTCCACGCCGATCAGGATGTGCAGGATGCCCCGGTAGCCTTCGGGGGTGAACCAGAACTTCTGCCCGTAATAATTTTCATAGAGCTCGTACATCGCCACGTTGCCGTCAAAATTATCCAGATCCTGCTGGGCGTATTCCTGGAATACGGCGCGTACTTCCTCTTCCGTGGCGGCCACATCCTTGCCGCTGAAGAGATATTCTTCCAGGCGGTTTTGGGCGGCTTCGCTCTTGAGCTGGCTCAGCAGCGTTTCCTGGCTCATGCCGTAGGAGGTATAATAATCCTCTGCCTGCTGCTTCAATTCATCGGGGTCGCTGTCAGGGCCCGAGAAATACTGCACATAGTTGGCGATGGCCTCCGCCCATTCGGTGGCGGCATCGGCGGCAAAGGCTTCTTCCTCTTCGGGGGTAAACTGGTCAAAGCCCATTTCGGTGATCTTGTCGCGGAGCAGCTGGGTCTGGATCAGATAATCCAGCGCGGTTTTATAGTCCTTTTCATCGGTGATATAGCCGCCATCCAGCAGCCTCTCCAGCATGGTCTGCACTTCGTCCAGCCGGATCTCCTGGCCGTCCATGGTGGCCAGAACGGGGTTTTCATTTGCTGTTTCTTCCGGGGCCGCTTCCGCGAAGACCGCGGCGGACAGCGTCATCATAAGCGCCAGAACCAGCGCCAGCAAGCGAAGAGAAATTTTCATAGCAAATAGTCCTTTCCTGTTTTCCGCCCGGAGGCCCGGGCAGTTTTTATACCCTGTCATTATGCCACAGTTTTTTTCCCTTCGCAAGGGCTCCGGGGATGAAATGTCCGAAAGTTACATCTTGTTCACGGTTTTGCCTTGATTTTGACCACTTGCCCAAAGGAGCAGCCTGGCGCTGAAACGATGATTCCGGGGAATGGTTTGGCTGTGTCATGATAGGCGGAAGCAATTAGGCAATAGACAATAGGCAATAGGCAATAGGAAAACGAGAGCGCAGAGTGCAAAGTTCAGAATGCAGAGGATAACGCTGCGCCATGAAATGGATGGCAAACGATTGATCCTTCAGCCAGCACTGTCATTCTGAACGCTCGAAGAGCGTGAAGAATCTCCTCTCGTGAGGACTTTTCTGGAGGCACGATCAAGGAGATTTCGCCCGCCTCTGGCAGGCGCAAGTGAATGCGGTGGGACAAGCTCAGAATGTCAGCGCTCCTTGGCTGATCAATCTTCCCCATGGATTCCATCACATACTGTACTCTGTGCGTTGCTTTTTTCCTATTGCCTTTTGCCTAATGCCTATTGCCTTCAATTATTCTGCAAATATTTGCGTCAGAAAAGCCGCCAATCCGCTTTATTCCCGCTTGGTCTGGGCCAATTCCACCATGCGCTCGGCCATGACCTTGAGCTGGTCCTTTAATTTATGGATGCAGTCCATTTCGCTGCAGTTGCCCCGCACGATGTCCTCGGCGAAGGTGCGGCAGGTGGGAGAGCCGCAGGAGCCGCAGTCGTACCCCGGCAGTTCCTCTAAAATGGCGTTCATCCGGGCCATTTTTTTCATGGCCTCCACCAGGTTGTCGTCCAGCTTCATGGCGGGGTTGGCTTCCACCCGGGTGTCAAAATACAGGGGATACTTGGTCATCATGGAGGCGGGCACGCTGTCGGCGGGATGCTCCTTGGAGCAGGCGCGGCTGAGCTTGCGGATGGCGTTCTTGGCCACGTAGTTGTTTTCAAAGTTCAGGGGTCCTCCCACGCAGCCGCCGGTGCAGGCGTTGCCCTCGAAGAACACCAGGTCGCTGAGCATATTGTTTTCAATTTCTTCCAGCACCCGGCTCACGTTCTGGATGCCATCCACGGACAGGGAATTGTCCGGGCACACGGCGTTGGCCTCGCCGCTGCTGGCGGCCCAGCGCACGCCGAAAATGGTGGAGGAGGCGGGGGTGGGATTGGTGAGGATGCGGCCGATGTGGGGCATCAGCCTGGCATATATATCCATCATGGAGATGGCCCCGTCCACGGCGGATTTTTCCTGGCCGATGGGGGAGCGGATGGCGGTCATTTTGGCGGGGCAGGGGGTGATGAAGAATACCCCCACGTCCTCCGGCGGGCAATTGTGTTTGCGGCAGAATTCGTCCCGGGCGATCATGGCTGCCACCTCCATGGGCTGGCGGATGTCCACGATATGGGGGATCAGGTCCGGAAAGCGCACCTGGATCAGGCGCACCACCGCCGGGCAGGCGGAGGAAATCAGCGGCCGGGGCAGGCCCGGCTCCCGCAGCTTTTCATGGAT
>CAMOUF010000026.1 GCA_946626395.1 uncultured Clostridia bacterium | reverse complement strand
GGGCTTGCCGATTTCTTCCACGCCCGCGGTCATGCGCAGGCCCACGGCGGCCAGCTTGCTCATCTGTCCGTAGGTCAGCTCGTCCCGCAGCTTTTCCCACTTTTCAGAATTGTAATCCTCGTTCAGCATTTCAATGAGCTGGTAGTTGGTATCCTTGCTGCCCATGGTGGGCCAGTTGCCGTCGTCGGCGGGCAGGTCGCTGTCGTCCAGGATGGCGTCCTTGAACATCTGGTCGGTCATGGCCAGCTTCACATAGGCGTCGTTGTGGCCGTCCTCGTCCAGGTGGAACAGCACCGTGGTGCCTTCCCAGTCAGCCCGGGAAATGTAGGCCACGCTGTTGTCGCCCCGTCCCTCATAGCGGTTCAGGTCCGCCACGGCGAAGAGGCTCTTGACCTCATTGCCGGTGCCGTAGGCCTTGGAATAGGTGTCCTTGTCAAAGGCATAGGCTTCCTTGTGGGTCAGGGCGGTATTGCCTTCCACGGCAGCGCCCTTGGCGGCCAGGATATTGTTGACGGCGGCATGGGCGTTATCGGCGGCGGTGAAATAATAATCGCCCTCGTCCAGGATAAACACGCCGGTGTTCAAAGCGTCGTAGGAGGTGAGATAGTATTCGGGCACCTCCACGGTGACGGTTTCGCTTTCGCCGGGGCCCAGCAGCCTGGTCTTGCCATAGCCCACCAATTCCACAGCGGCCTTTTCGATCTGGTTCTGCCGGTCATATTCGGTATAGGGCTTCTGAGCGTAAATCTGCACGGCCTTTTTGCCCGCGGCGTCGCCGGTGTTGGTGACGGTGACGGAAGCGGTGTATTTGGTGTCCATGCCGGCGCCGGACTTATTGACCTGGAAATCCTTCATTTCAAAGGAGGTATAGCTCAGGCCGTAGCCGAAGGGATAGGCCACCACGCTGTCGTAGTCGAAATCGCCCACCTTGTCCGTGCCCAGCACCTTGTCCTCATACCGGGTTTCGGTGTATCGGTAGCCCACGTAAATGCCCTCCTGATACACCACATAGCGGTTGAAGGACCGGGCGTTGGCGCCGAAGTCGTACTGATCCGCGTTGGTGTAGGGGGTGGAGCCAAAGTTGGCCATGGCGGGGTCCAGCAGGTTATCCTGCCACCAGGTATCGGGCAGGGAGCCGGAGGGGTTCACGTCGCCCTTGAGGATATCGGCCACGGCGTACAGGCCCGTCTGGCCCACGGAGCCGATCCACAGCGCGGCGTCCACGCCGTATTTTTCATCGTTGACGAAGGCGGCGGAAACGGGGTTGGCGCTGTTGAACAGCACCACGATGGCGGAAATTTCGCCGTTGTCCTTCATTTCCTTGAGGCCCTCCAGGATCTGGCGCTCCTGCTTGTTGATCTGCAGATAGTCGCCGTTCAGGCCGTCGTTATGCTCGGTGGCCTTCAGGTCGTTGGCTTCGCCGCCCACGCGGCCGATGATGAACAGGGCGGCTTCGCCCTTGCCCGCGTCCTCAAAGCCGTCGGCCTTCTTGATCTTCTTCCAGGTGGCTTCGTTGATATCGCCCTTGGAGAAATCCCGGCCCAGCTCCTCGGCCTTGTACCAATCCAGCATGGCGGTGTTCAGCACGGTGAAGCCCGCCTCGGTGAGCACCTGGGTGTAGCTGGGGGCGTCCGCCGCGGACACGGCGCCGCTGCCGGTGCCGCCGTAAACGGGGGAAGTGGCGGTGGCGCCAAAGAGGCTGACCCGCATATCCTTGAGGGGCAGCACGCCGCCTTCATTTTTCAGCAGCACCGCGCCTTCGCCCTCCACCTGGCGGGCCTTGGCCAGGCCGGCGGCCTTGAGCTCAGCCACGGAATTGAACTTGCTTTCAAAATAGCGCACGTATTCATTGGGATCTCCCGTGCCGGTATACACCGTTTTGCTGGTGGAGATACCCAAGAAGGAATTGATCTGCCCGGCATTTTCCTGGGCGATGATGTTGCCCACGTAGGAAACGGCCAGCAGCACGGCCATCAGATTGAGAAACACTTTTTTCAGCGTTGTTTTCGCGGTAGAAGACATATATTCTCGGCTCCTCCCAACTTTGATTCTTTCCGGTTTTCCCGCCCCTTCTGCCCATGCGGTGACAGAAAGCAGCGGATGACATGTATCATTATATACCATATTTATTAAAAATGGAAGAATAATGGCGCGTATCGCCATCTGATGGGCGTAAAATCCCGGATAGATCATTTGGTGGCAATTTTGCCGCCGCTCCGGTCAAAGTTTGTCGTGAATGATACGTTTTTTGTCGTGAATGGAGCTTTTCTTTCCAAATTGCGGCGAAATCTGGGCAAATCAGGTTTGACATGAGGCGCTGTTTTATGTCATAATATACAGGCAGGAGAATGGTTTTTTGTTCATCCTTGGCGGGATATGCGGGTCCCGGCGGGATGGGCTTGAAAAGCCATGCCCCGGCGAAAAAATGAATATTGAAATTGAAAAGGGGTTTCGCATATGTCTGGTAAGCAAGCAACCAAAAAGGGCGCGGGCTTCTGGTTCGCCCTGATCGCGGCGCTGGTATGCCTGGCCGCCGGCATCTATTATCAAATCACCTACAAGGGCGACCAGTATTACACCTCCGCCCTGTTCTATACCCTGATCGCGGCCGCCCCCCTGGCCGCCGTGATGATCGCCGCCAAGGCGGAAGGCTTCCTGCCCGCGGCCCTGTGCGTGCTCAGCGGCGCGGCCATCCTGCAATTCGTTTACGCCATGTACTGGGACGTGTCCGTGGTGCTGGTGGGCATCGACAAGCAGAGCTTCGACACCCGGTTCATCGTGTGCTGCGCGCTGATGATCGTGGCTTTCGTGGCCGCCGAAATCGCCCTGTACACCAAGGTGAAAAAGCCCCTGAAGGCGTGAGATAATCAGTTCTAAGTTCTCAGTTCAAAGTTCCAAGCTCACGCATGCCAATGACTTTTGGGAATGTGCAGGAACATGAAAGACTGAGAGTTTAGAGCAAAATCAGCTTGGAACCTGGAACTTATAACTTCTACAATGAAGAAAGGATCAATACTATGCAGAAGAATGTTTTGAATACGGATCTGACCGGAAAAGTGGCCGTGGTCACCGGCGCGGGCGGCGTGCTGTGCTCTTACTTTGCCAAGGTGCTGGCCCGGGCGGGCGCGAAAGTGGCGCTGCTGGACCTGAACTATGACAACGCGAAAAAATTCGCGGATGAAATCGTGGCCGAGGGCGGATGCGCCAAGGCGTACAGCTGCAACGTGCTGGACAAGGATATTTGCTTCGGGGTGGCGGATCAGGTGCTCAGCGACCTGGGCCCCTGCGACATCCTGCTCAACGGCGCGGGCGGCAACAATCCCCGGGCCACCACGGACAAGGAATATTTTGAACTGGGCGATATCGAGGCCGACACCAAGTCCTTCTTCGACCTGGACAAGTCCGGCGTGGAATTTGTGTTCAACCTGAACTTCATCGGCACCCTGATTCCCACCCAGGCCTTCGCCCGGCAGATGGTGGGCCGGGAGGGCTGCAACATCCTGAACATTTCCTCCATGAACGCCTACACGCCCCTGACCAAGATTCCCGCTTATTCCGGCGCCAAGGCCGCCATCAGCAATTTCACCCAGTGGCTGGCCGTGCATTTCAGCCGGGTGGGCATCCGGGTCAACGCCATCGCCCCCGGCTTCTTCGCCACCCAGCAGAACGCCGCCCTGCTCTTTAACCCCGACGGCACCCCCACCCCCCGCACCGGCAAGATCCTGGCCGCCACCCCCATGGGCCGCTTCGGCGACAGCGAAAAGGAGCTGGCGGGCTCCATGCTCTTCCTGCTCAATAACGACGCCGCGTCCTTTATTACCGGCGTGTGCATTCCCGTGGACGGCGGCTTCTCCGCTTACAGCGGGGTGTAAGGATATTTTTCCGCCCCTCTTTCCTGTAAAGCCAAAGAGGGGTATAATAGCATAAACAGGGTTTGTTCAGGATCCTCCCGGCCCTGAACAGCCGCAATACAACGCCTCCTTGCGGAGAGAAAGGTGATACGATGCAGACAACCCAATTTTTGATCGGCGTCAATTCGGACGGCACTGCCTTTGACAGCATGAACCGGAAGCACCTGCGGGCCTTTATCAAGGCGGCCCTGGCGGAATGGCCCATGCGCGGGGAGGTGGCCGCGCAGTTCAAGGAAATCGAGCGGCACGTGAACCTGTTCTCTCCCCTGCGCGGCATCAACCGTTTCCCCGGCCTGCTGGAGGTGTTCGAGCGGCTCAAGAAGATTTTCCCCGACGCCAAGAACCTGCCGGACCTGACCGACCTGAGGGCGTATATCGCCTCAGAAACCACTTACTCCACCAACACCCTGCGGGAGTATATGCTCAAGCATCCCTCCTTTGAGCTGAGCAAGGTGCTGAACTGGAGCAACCGGGCCAACGTGCTCTTTTCCGAATCCAGCGAGGGTCTGATGCCCTTCCCCGGCGTGAAGGAAGCCCTGGAGGAGGCCAGCAAGAGCGCGCGCATTGCTGTCATTTCCTCCGCCGCCAAGGAAGAATTGGAAAAGGACTGGCTGTACGGCGATCTCATGTCCTACGTGGACATGATGATGAGCCAGGAAAACGGCAGCAAAGCCCAGCAATTGCGCACCGCCATGGCCTGCTGCGGCGAGGAAGTGGCCGCCCTGATGGTGGGCGACACGGAAAGCGACGCCAGGGCGGCCGAGGAAGTGGGGGCCCGGTTCTATCCCATCATCCCCACCCGGGAGGAAGCCTGCTGGAAGCGGTTCCGGGAGGAAGTGCTGCCAGCCTTCCTCAAGGGCGAATACACCCAGGAGGACGAAAACAAGTATTACGGCGAGCTCAAATCCCTGATGGAAGCGGCGACTTGATGATGATACTTTTCTGGGGGAAACCGCTCTTTGGCGCTCAAAAATCGGTTTCCCCCAGTCCCCCTTCCGAGAAAAGCGCTTTGGATATCTTCTGATTAGATCATAACCCTCTGTTTTTCCATGCAGCGCTTGATATAGAATTCGTTTACCCTGCAAAAAGAAGAGGAGGAATGCCCCATGAAAATGACCTTCCGCTGGTATGGCAGCAAGATCGACCCCATTCCCCTGAAATATGTGAAGCAGATTCCCGGCATGACCGGCCTGATGGGCTTGCTGGACAAGCCCGCGGGCGTGGACTGGCCCGAGGATGAATTTGTGGCCCTGAAAAAAGAAGTGAACGACGCGGGGCTGGAGATCGAAGTGATCGAATCCGTGAACGTTCACGAGGACATCAAGACCGGCCTGCCCACCCGGGATGAATACATCGCCAATTATATCTCCACCATCCGCATGCTGGCCAAGCATGGCGTCAAGGTGATCGTATACAACTTCATGCCCGTGTTCGACTGGCTGCGCACCGATCTGGCCCGGGTGATCCCCGAGGACGGCAGCAACAGCCTGTACTTTGACGAAAAGGACCTGGGCGAAATGGGCCCCCTGGAGATCGTGCGCAAGACCGCCGAGGACAGCCACGGCTTCACCCTGCCCGGCTGGGAGCCGGAGCGCCTGGCCCTGCTGGAAACCACCCTCAAGCAGTACGAGGGCATGACCCCCGATGATCTGCGGAAAAACTTCAAGTATTTCCTGGACGCCGTCATTCCCGTATGCGAGGAAGTGGGCGTGAAGATGGCCTGCCATCCCGACGACCCCGCCTGGCCCATTTTCGGCCTGCCCCGCATCACCCACAGCCAGGATGACTTTGACAAGATGGTGAAGCTCCACGACAGCCCCGCCAACACCCTGTGTCTGTGCACCGGCTCCCTGGGCTCCAACCCGGACAACGACATTCCCGCCATCGTGCGCCACTTCGGCGAAATGAACCGCATCGGCGCCATGCACGTGCGCAACGTGAAATACCTGGGCTATCATCATTTCCGGGAAGCCGCCCACCTGTCCTGCACCGGCGATTTGGATCTGTTCAAAATCGTGGAAGCCATTTATGACACCTGCCCCGACACCTACATCCGTCCCGACCACGGCCGTATGATCTGGGATGAGCAGGGCCGCCCCGGCTATGGCCTGTATGACCGCGCTCTGGGCGCCGCTTACATCAACGGCCTCTGGGAAGCCATCGACAAAATGAAGAAGCGCTGAGCAGGAAGGCTCAGCCCGTTCTCCGGCTTGATTTTTGATTTCTGAATCAAGCCGGTTTTTTGTTTTTAAGTTTTTCCGTTGATAGAAAAAGAAACTTTGTAAGATAATATGCAGATAAAACCGGGAGAAATGTCCTGATCAACCCCTTCCTGGAAGACAACCAAGCGGAGGTGAAACGCATGTGCATTACGGAGTATAACGAAGCTAAAACCCTGGCGGACGAACGGATGGAAGGCCGGTTGGAAGGTCGGTTGGAAGGCCGGGCAGAGGGCCGGGCGGAGGGCGAAAAAAAGCTCGCCGCGCTGATTCACGGCTGATCGAGCTGGGCAGAATCGAAGAAGCGTTTCATGCCACTTCTGATCCGGTGGTCAGGGAAAAACTGTATCAGGAGTTTGGCCTTTCCTGAGCGGGCCTGCGCCGCACGGCAGCGCGGCCTTCCGCTTCCCGGTCTGATTTCTTTTGGGAAATCAGGCCGGTTTGTTTATTCCTGCTTTGATTTTCGCCTGTGCCGCCATTGCGAAACAAGGCAAGATATGGTATCATTAGGTGTATTTTTCATTCAGCGTGATTGAGAAGGAAGGACGATTATTGTATGGACATGAAACAGCACATCGCCGACCTGGCGGGAGAAATGATTTCCGCCGCGTTCCCCCAGGCTCAGGGCCTGCCGGAGGATCTGGCGGCTTTATTGGAAGTGCCGCCGGACCCGGCCATGGGAGACTATGCTTTTCCCTGCTTTAAGCTGAGCAAGGCGCTGCGCATGGGCCCGCCCATGATCGCCAGGAAGCTGTCCGAATCCGTCCAGAAGCCCGAAATCGCCCGGGTGGAATGCGTGGGCGGCTATCTGAATTTCTTCTTTAACCGGGAAAATTTCGCCCGGGAAATGCTGGCCGCCATCATGGCCGCGCCGGAAAAATGGGGCGGCAGCCAGGCGGGCAGCGGCAAAACCGTGTGCATGGACTATTCCTCCATCAACATTGCCAAGCGCTTCCATATCGGCCACCTGTCCACCACAGTGATCGGCAACAGCTTAAAGCGCATTTATGATTTCCAGGGCTGGCACACCGTGTCCATCAACCACTTAGGCGACTGGGGCACCCAGTTCGGCAAAATGGTGTGCGCCTACAAAAAGTGGGGCGACAAGGAAACCGTGGAACGGGGCGGCGTGGACGAAATGACCCGGCTGTACGTGCGCTTCAACAACGAAGCCAAGCTGGACCCCGCCCTGGAGGACGAGGGCCGGGCCTGGTTCAAAAAGATCGAGGACGGCGATCCGGAGGCCCTGGAGATTTTCCATTGGTTCAAGGACGTGACCCTCAAGGACGCCATGCGGGTATACGACATCCTGGACGTGAAGTTCGATTCCTACGCGGGAGAGAGCTTCTACGCCGACAAGACGGGCCGGGTGGTGGAAGAATTGGAGCAAAAGGGACTGCTCCAGGATTCTGACGGGGCCAAGATCGTGGACCTGGAGGAATATGGCATGCCCCCCTGCCTGATCCTCAAATCCGACGGAGCCACCCTGTACCACACCCGGGACCTGGCCGCCGCCATTTACCGCAAGGAAACCTATCATTTCGACCAAAGCCTGTATGTGGTGGCCTACCAGCAGGATCTGCATTTCAAGCAATTGTTCAAGGTGCTGGAACTGATGGGCTACGACTGGGCCAAGGATCAGTGCAAGCACGTGGCCTTCGGCATGGTCTCCTACGAGGGCCAGGCCCTGTCCACCCGCAACGGCGTGATGATCTATCTGGACGACCTGCTCACCCGGGCCCAGGAAAAGGCCCTGGCCATCATCAACGAAAAATCCCCCAACCTGGAAAACAAGCCGGAAATCGCCAGGCAGGTGGGCGTGGGCGCAGTGGTATACGCCACGCTGCAAAACAACCGCATCAAGGATATCGACTTCTGGTGGGATCGGGCGCTGAACTTTGACGGCGAAACCGGGCCCTATGTGCAGTACACCTACGCCCGGTGCGGCTCCGTGCTGCGCAAAGCCCCGGAAAGCACCGCCGCTCCGGATTATTCCGCCCTCACAGACGACGAGGCCCAGGCCCTGCTGCGGCTGCTGTCCCGCTTCCCCGAGGCGGTGAGCGAAGCCTGCCTGCGCAACGAGCCTTCCATCGTCACCCGGGCCACCACGGAAATCGCCAAGACTTACAATAAATATTACTACGAGCACCGCCTCCTGGCCGTCGACCGTGCCGCCACCGCCGCGCGGCTGGAACTGACCCAAGCCACCCGGGCCGTGATC
>CAMOUF010000025.1 GCA_946626395.1 uncultured Clostridia bacterium | reverse complement strand
GCGATGCGCGCCCAACCCCGCCGGCTGGAAGGCCGGCGCCCCCGGGGTCGGCCACCGCCGGGAGCGGTTGACGGAGGTGCCGATGCCCGGAATGGCCACCAGCACCAGCAGGATCATGCTGACAATAACGCCGGTCATCACCACCCGCCGCCTGCCCCAGAACCGATAGGGGATGCGCATGGTGGCAGCCATGGCCACGGCCCCCACCCCCACGCCGAACAATTGCTTTTTCACTTCGCTCAGCGGGTCGCCGGTGTCCTGGGCCTTGTAATAGGTGGCGCTGAACAGGGTGAGCAGGCCCAGCATCAGCAGCATTGCCAGGATGGTCAGCAGCGTTTTGTCCACCGGTTTCACCTTTCTGCGGGGAAGAACGGAGGGTTTGATCATCGCAAAGCATCCTTTCTTGGGAAAAGGGAACAGGAATTTTGACCATTAAAAAAGCAAAGCACCGATGTTCCTGCCCGCCGCTATCAGCGGGAACACTTCCATCTGTACTTTGCTTTCTGAATTATTGAACGTTTTTTACTTCAGGTCCATCACGATCTGCTTGAAAATCCTGCCCCGCTGCTCGTAGTCCTCAAACATATCAAAGGACGCGCAGGCGGGAGACAGAAGCACGTTGCCGCCGGGCCGGGACAGGGCGCGGCACATTTCGACGGCTTCCTGCATGGAGGCGGCATGGTGGATGGCGGTATAGCCCGCCTTTTTCAGGGCCGCTTCGATCTGGGGCGCGGTGACGCCGATGAGCACGCAGTGTTCAATCAGCGGGGTTTTCACGATCTCATCCGCCAGGGGATCAAAGGACACATGCTTGTCGTAGCCGCCCAAAATGATGGCGGTAGGGGCCTTCATGCTCTGCACCGCCTTGATGGTGGAATCCACGTTGGTTCCCTTGCTGTCGTTGATGTAGCGGACGCCGTCCAGCTCCCTGGTAAACTCGATCCGGTGCTCCACTCCCTGGAAGGTGCGCATGGCCTGGCGGATCACCGGCGCGGGCACGCCC
Source organism: uncultured Clostridia bacterium (assembly GCA_946626395.1). GTDB lineage: Bacteria > Bacillota > Clostridia > Christensenellales > Aristaeellaceae > RUG563. The sequence goes on along the minus strand of CAMOUF010000025.1, from coordinate 12,926 downwards.
CGGGAGAAGGCCATAGCCGCGGCGGCCAGTGCGTTTTCCAGGTTATGGGGGCCGGGAATTTTCAGCTCTTCCGCGTCGCAGACGGCCTTCTCCCGGCCGTCCAGACGGACGATGATTTTCCCGTCCCGCACGAAAGCGCCCTGGGGCACTTCGCTGAGCCGGGAGAAAAACAGCACGCGGCTTTTTAAGCCCTTGGCCATTTCCCGGCAGGCGGCGTCGTCCCAGTTGAGCACAGCATAATCCTCTTCATCCTGCCCATCAAAGATATGCCGCTTGAGCCCGGTATAGACCGCCATGGTGCCGTGGCGGTTCAGATGATCTTCCGTCACGTTCAGCACGGCGGCGGACAGGGGATGGAAGGTTTGGGTGGTTTCCAGCTGGAAGGAGGAAACCTCCGCCACCACCACATGGTCATATTTGCTTTCCAGCACCGCGGCGGACAGGGGATACCCGATGTTGCCGCACACGTGGGTCACCTTCCCGGCGGCCTCAAAAATCGCCCCCAGCAGGGAGACGGTGGTGGTTTTCCCGTTGGTGCCGGTGACGGCCACCAAGGCGCCTTGAAGCAGGGTGGAAGCCATTTCCATTTCCCCGGTGACGGGAATTCCCTTTTCCTTAGCCACCTTCACAATGGGCGCATCAATGGGCACCCCGGGGCTGATGACCAGGATATCCCGGCCGTTCAGTGCGTCAATGCCGTCCTCTCCCAGGCGGAATTCAATAGGCAGGCCGTTTAAAACATCCAGCTTCTCCCCAAAGGCTTCCCGGGGTTTCATATCATTGACGGCCACATGGGCCCCCGCCTGACACAACAATTGGGCGGCGGCAATGCCGCTGCGGGCCATGCCCACGATAAGCACGTTTTTTTTAGCCCACAATTCCTGATTGCGCAAAGCGCTTCACCTCGCTTAAAAATACGAAATCATGCTCAGCACCGCGATCACCGACAGGGCCAGCGTCACCAGGGCGTACATCAGCACGATCTGGTTTTCCTTCATGCCGCTGAGCTCAAAATGGTGATGGAGCGGCGTCATTTTGAAAATGCGGCGGCCTTCGCCGTATTTCTTTCTGGTATACTTGAAATACGTCTGCTGGATCATCACGGACACGCTGCTCATGATGCAGGTAAAGGAAATCAGAAGCAGCAGAAACTGGGTCTTGGTCAGCATGGCCACCCCCACCATGGCCCCGCCGATGAACATGGAGCCGGTGTCGCCCATGAAGATTTTGGCCGGGTGGCGGTTATAGCGCAGGAAGCCGATGCTGGCCCCAGCCAGGGCAAAGCACAGAATGGCGATGGGCGTGAACCAGGATTCCGTCCTGGATGCAGAGGATACGGCGCTTTGCAGAGAAGGGAACGCCAGGGATAGAACGGTGTCTCCCCCGCTGCCCCAGCCCATGCACAGGGCATAGCCCATGGAACCGGCAATGAACCCATAGGCCGCCATGCCAACCACCGTGACGGAAGAAAGAATGCCGTCCACCCCGTCCTGCAAATTGGCGCTGTTGGTAATGAACATCACCAGCACCGTCATGATAGGGATATAGAAAATGCCCAAATTCCAGGTTTTGCCCGTAAAGGGAATGATCACGTCGCTGCCCAGACGCTGATAGCAGAAGAAGGAAAAGACCAGGCCGATAATCATCTGCCCGATCAGCTTTTGCTTGGGCTTGAGGCCCTCATGATCCTTTTTTACGTCTTTGATGTAATCGTCCGGGAAGCCGAACAGGGCCATACAGCCCACGGTGATGAACAAAAGCGGCCAAAGAGAATTCACGCGGCCAAAGCTCCAGCCCTTCCTGATCCCCACGATCACAGTGATCACCACGGTCACCAGCACGGTGGCCAGCGCTGTGACGATGCCGCCCATGTTGGGGGTGCCCTGCTTGGCCAGGTGGGCCTTGGGGCCTAGATCATAAATGGTCTGGCCGAACTTGAGCTTCTTTAAGAACGGCAGAAACTTGGGCATCACCAGCAGCACCACCGCCATGGCGCACACCATGGCAATCAAATCGTATAACAGCATGCCTGTACCCCTCTCGCGTTGATGCGTTTCTTTACGCTTTGATTTCCTTCAGCAATTCCGCCACGACCACCTTTTCATCAAAGGGACGCTTGACCCCCATGATTTCCTGGTAGGTTTCATGGCCCTTGCCCGCCAGCACGATGATGTCTCCCTCCCGGCCCATATTCAGGGCATAGCGGATGGCCTCCCGCCGGTTTTCGATCACGGTATACTGCCCGCCGGTGGGGCGGATGCCCTCCTCAATGGCGTCCAGAATATCCTGGGGGTTTTCGGTGCGGGGGTTATCGCTGGTGAGGATGGAAAAGTCCGCCAGCCTGCCGCTGATTTCGCCCATGATGGGGCGCTTTAAATGGTCCCGGTCGCCGCCGCAGCCGAACAGGGAAATCACCCGTCCCCGGGCAAATTCCCGCACGGCGGTCAAAATATTCTCCAGGGCATCCGGGGAATGGGAGTAGTCCAGGATCACTTTATAGGGCGTATGGGTATCCAGCACCTCGGCCCGGCCCGGCACGCCCTTCACCTTTTCCAGAGCGGCAGTAATGGTTTCCGGGGCGACCCCCATGATCAGGCCCACCGCCGCCGCGGCCAGGGCGTTGTACACGTTGAACATGCCCGTCAGATGCAGCTTCACGGGGATTTCGTTCACGTCAAACAGCTTCATGATAAAGCTGACGCCGTTTTCCGTGATTTCAATATCCCGGGCAAAAATATCGGCGTTGTTGCAGATGCCGAAGGTGGAATGGGGCACGGCAATGTCCTTTAAAATATCGGCGCTGGTGTCGTCGTCCACGTTGATGGCGGCGTTGGAAATCCACTCCGGCCTAAAGAAGGACTTTTTGCACTGGAAATACCGCTCCATGGTGCCGAACAGGTCCAGATGATCCTGGCTTAAATTGGTATAGCAGCCCGCCTCAAAATGCACCCCCGCCAGGCGGCCCATTTCGATGGCGTGGGCGGACACCTCCATGCTCACCACCGTGACCCCCGCATCCCGCATGGCCCGCAGAGTGCGGAAAAAGTCAATGGGCTCGGGGGTGGTGAATTCGCTTTTGATGTACTGGCCGCCGATCATATTGCCGGTGGTGCCGATGAGGCCCACGGAATAGCCTGCTTCCTCCATGATGGCCTTGATCAGATAGCTGGTGGTGGTTTTGCCCTTGGTGCCGGTCACCCCCAGCAGCTTCATTTCCCGGTCGGGATGGCCGAAAAACTCCGCCGCCATATGGCTCATGGCCGCGCGCACGTTCTTCACCCGCACCTGGGGAATGGACATATCCTCCAGGAAATGGGTCACCACCAGGGCCACTGCCCCGTTTTCCACCGCCTGAGGGGCGAAGGAATGGCCGTCAAAACGCGCCCCGGGAATACAGAAATACAGGCCGCGGTCCAGCGCCTTCCGGCTGTCCAGGCTCATGGAGCCGATTTCACAATCCCCGCGGATTTCCAGCACTTCCTGCTCCGCGGCCTTGGCCAACACCGATAACAACATGCTTTGTTTCACTCCGTTTCTACGGGTTTCATGGGGACAGCGGCAACGCAAAAACCACCTTCACCCGGGTCCCGGGAGGGGCGTAGCTGCCCGCCCCCGGCTCCTGGCGCACGGCCAGGCCGCTGCCCGAAATTTCCATATCGAATCCCCTGGCCCGCAATTGCCGCCCGGCCTCCACCATGGACAGTCCCTTCACGCTGGGCACGGACAGAAGATCCATGGGCTGCAGGGGTTCATTGTCATAAGTATACAGCATGACCTTGCTGCCTGCAAGCATTTTCGCGCCGGCCGCCGGAGCCTGGTCGGAAACAGTCTGGGTCAGGCCGTCAGTCTCATACAAAAGCTGGGCCTCCGACAGGGCTTTCTGCGCCTTTGCAACCGTCATTCCCTTCACATCCGGCACCGAAACCTGGGGCGCTTCGGTGGCTTTGGGGTCGCTTTTCCTGACGCCCAGACAGTTCAGGATCTCTTCCATGATCTGCCCGGCGAAGGGCGCGGCGGTGGTGCTGCCGTAATCCACAGGCACCTGGGCCTCGTTCACCGTCACCAGCACGGCGAACCGTGGCTGGTCCATGGGCGCAAAGCCCAGGAAGGAGCCGATGTGCACGTTGGACACCACCCGGCCTTCCTTATAGACCTGGGCGGTGCCGGTTTTGCCCCCGATGCGGAAGCCCGGCACGGCGGCGTTTTTGCCGCCCCCGTTTTCCACCACGTTTTCCAGCAGTGTCCGCATGACGGCGCTGGTTTCGGGGCGGATGGGATGAGCCACCACCGTGGGAGCCGTGCGGTCCACCACCCGGCCGTCTGCGTCCAATACCTCTTTCACGATATAGGGCTTCATGAGCCGGCCGCCGTTGACCACCGCGCAGGCGGCGGTGATCAATTGGATGGGGGTCACGGCCACGCTTTGGCCAAAGCCGATGCGGGCCAGATCCACATTTTTCACATACCGGGAATTGATCAGGATGCCCCCGCTCTCCCCCGGCAGATCAATGCCGGTTTTCACCCCCAGCCCAAAGGCGCGCAGATACTGGTAAAAGGTATCCGTGCCCATACGCAGGGCCAAGGTCACGAAAGCAGGGTTGCAGCTGTTGGCCAGAGCGGCGGGCAGATCCTGATGCCCGTGGCTGGATTTCCAGCAGCGGATGCGGTCGCCGTCCACCATGATGGCCCCAGAACAATTGAAGGTGTCGGAAAGGGACGCGGCGCCGCTGTCCAGGGCGGCGGAGCAGGTGAGCATTTTAAAGGTGGAGCCGGGCTCGTACACGTCCGTGACGGCGGTGATGCGCATGAGCTGATTGAGCAGCTCCACATCGTTCCTGGGCGGGTCATTGGGATCGTAGTCCGGCTTCATGCAGATGGCCAGCACCGCGCCAGTGTTCACATCCATCACCACGCACTGGACAGACGCGGCATTGTTCACCGCCAGGCATTCCCGCATGGCCTTTTCCACCACGCCCTGAATGGCGCTGTCCACCGTCAGGCGCAGGGTATAGCCGGTCTTTGGCGGGGTATAGGCGGTTTTCCCGTCCGGCAGCAGCCGGGAGCGGGCGTCCACCTCCGTGCGCAGGGCCCCGGGCGTTCCCCGAAGCAATTCCTCATACAGGCTTTCCAGGCCGCTTTGGCCCACGGAATCCACGTTTGTCAGCCCCAGCACCTGGGAAAGCAGGTCTCCTTTAGGATACACCCTTCTGGCGTCTTCGTCAAATGAAATTCCGCGCAAAAGGGCCTTGATTTGCGGATTTTCCGCGCGAAGCTGCCGGATCTGATCCACCGTTTCCCGGGAAACCTGCCTTTTTAAAATGACGGAAGCCAGCTTTTGATTGCTCAGCTTCCGTTCCATGGTTTCCGGGTCGGCGTTGAGAAGAGGCCCCAGGAGCTGGGAAAAAGCGTGGGCGTCCTCCACCAATTGGGGATTGGCCGACACGATATAAGCCGAGGCCGACAGGGCCAGCACATCGCCGTTGGCGTCCTGAATCGCGCCCCGCCGGGCCGTCACCACGCCCTCCCGGGTCCATTGGCGCACGCCCCGGGCCGTGAGGGCCTGGCTTTGCACGGTGGCCAGGCTGCCGATCCTGATTACAATAAGAAAAAACAGTGCCGTCAGCGCCGCCAGCGTCAGCAGCAGCCGTTTCCTGGTTTTCAGTCCTGCGCGCATGTCTCCCCCCTGCCGCGGCAGGCGAAAACAAATCCGTTATCGGCTGCCGATGATCTGGGCACTCTGGACGGAGCCGAACACGGTTCCCTCCTGAAGGGTGCCCTCTTCCCCAAAGGGCCGGGTGCTCGGGGCGGTCACGGTAACGGGCGCTTCGCTGGCGGTTGCCACCATATGCAGCTTCTGCGCCGCGTCATAGCCGATGCGCACAGAATCCCGGGCCTCTGCCAGGCCAATTTCCAGCTCCGCGTTTTTCGCGGCGCGATCCAGAATGGAAACTTCAATATCGCTGATCTGCTTGGACAGCTCGGCCCGTCGGCTGGATTTGACCAGCACCACCGTGCCGAAAAACACAAACAGCACGCACAGCGCGATCATGGCCGTGTTCAGCGGCACCGTCCTGGGCTGACGGGGCAGAGGGCACACGTTTTCCGCATAATAAGGCTGCGGCCTGCCTTCTTCCCGCCAGGCTGCCCCGGCTTCCGAGTCCGGCAGACGCACATTGCTGCGCACGTCAAACTTTACGCCCGGCGTGCCCTGGACTCCAGCCGATACATACTGACCGCCTTTCCCCTTATGCATCAGTATATTCCCCCTTCACATGGATTTAGAACAGGTTTTTCTCTCTGTTCAGGAAAGATCGCCTGCAAATCAATATTTTCGTTGTAAGTTCCAAGTTTTAAGTTCTAAGGAATATAGTCACACACTGCATTGACACGTCATATTGCTGTGAACAAATTCAGCTTAGAACGCGGAACTTTCATGAACTGAACATGTTTTCCTATTATTCTTCCTGCAGCGCCGTCAGGAAGGCCAGCGGATCGGGATACTTTTCTTCAAACAGCCGATCCTGCTCCAGGCCCTTAGCGGCGGGAATGATGCGGATATGGTCAAAGGAGCCGGACACATCCACGTCTCTGGCGTCGCCCAGCTTCCAGGCGCGGATGCGCTGGGGCAGCAGCAGCCTGCCCTGAGCGTCGGCCTCGCAGTCGGTATAGCTGTAGCGGGTGAACTCGTCCAGGAAGGGCTGGGCCACCGGCTTTTTCTTTACCAGCGCCACCAGCGCATCCCGTCTGGCGATCCAGTCGGCAATGGGATACAGCGCCACCGCCTGATAGTCCGGCGAAGGAGCCACGGCGAAGCGCGCCCCCAAAGCGTCCCGGAACGCGGCGGGGATGATCATGCGGCCCTTGGCGTCAATGCTGTGGGGATAAGACCCAGTAAAACCAAGAAATGGAGCGGTCCCAGCGGATTCCATGGCATTTTCCGCATTCGCTGGACGCTGCGTTTCCGCGTCGCCCCCGTTGGTTTTTTCGGTCGCCATGAAATCACCCCCTATTCCCGCCACTTATTCTCCACTTTTGTGAACGCTCCTCCATTTTAAGGCACTTTTAAGCCCTTTGTCAAGACGTGGCTGAAATCCGGTTTCTTTCTTTGGGAAATATAATCGTCATATTTTTGTTTAGAATTCGTCATAATTGAATTAATTCCTTCATAAAGAAAATATAAAAATAGGGAACACGTTTTCGTATTCCCGGTTTTTATTGAAAACTATCTAATTTTTTACTTGTAATTCTATCGGAAATAGATAAACTTTTATTGATTTTTTATGTCGTCCTTTTGGGATGCGCGTAACAGAAATTTCATATTTCATTTCCGGCCCAGTTTTTTCCTTTTCTCAGATCCTTCCCTGCCCTTTTCCTCCACTCTTTGGGAAACAACGCCCGAATAATAGAAAAAAGCGGTGCAAAATCACCGCTTTCTGGGATTGAATTCTTATTTTTCCAGCTCAATCTGGGAGCTGTCTCCACTTTTTCCATCCGGCAGCCGGTATACCTGAAACTGCAAGCCATCGCAGGATACACAGTGGTAGCGAATCCCCCCATAGACGCCGTTCACCGCCCCCCGCAGGGAAGGCCCGTGGAGGTGGCCGTACACCACATCATCCACCGGATACCGCCCCAGCAATTGGGACAGAGGCGTTTCCGCGCCGCCCTCCCCCAAGGGCGGATAATGGCACATCACCACCAGCCGGGATGCTTTCATCGCCATCGCCCTGTCCAGGGACATTTCCATGCGCTGCAGCTCCCGGCGGTAGATTTTTTCATCTTCTTCCGTCGTTCCGCTGCCTGGCAGCGTCCAGCCCCGGGTGCCGCAAAAGGCGGTGTCCCCGATGCGCAGGGCGTCGTTCTGGATGGCGTGCATGCCCTGGGGCAGCATTTCCCTGAGCCTGGTGATGCCGCACCACCAATAATCGTGATTGCCCCGGAGAAGCAGCTTGATTCCCGGCAGCTGGCCAATGGCCATCAGATCCGGCAGAGCGTCCTGAACCTGCATGGCCCAGCTGATATCCCCGGGAATCAGCACCACGTCCTCCTCATCCACCTTGGATCGCCAATCCCGGGAGATGCGCTCAAAATGCCCCGCCCAGTGATCGCCGAACACGTTCATGGGCTTATCCGCGCCGCCCGGAAGATGCAGATCGCCGATTGCGTAGATAGCCACTTACTCTTCGTCTTCCTCGTCTTCGTCCTCGGATTCTTCCTCTTCCATTTCCTCCAGGGACAGATCACTTTCGATTTCATCATATTCATGCTGGGGAATATCCTCCGGAATATCCGGAATGATTTCATCCATGGCGCTCACCGGGTCGATGCCGCCCAGAGAGGCTTCGTCCACGGGATTTTCCGTTTCCTCCGCGTTCCTGTCCTCATTGGCGTTCATTTCCTTCAGGCAGAACAGGCACACGTCCTTGCCGGGCAGCGCGGGCTGCTCGTTGCACACGGTGCACAGCTCGATTTCCTCCTGCTGGCTTTCCCCTTTCATTTCCCGCTTGCAGATTTTGCAATCCCCCTCCTCGGGAGCGATATAGTTCAGTTCGCAGCGAGGGCACTTGATGAGACGCATAGCAATTCCTCCTCAACCATTTCCGTAATTTACCACGTTAATTTAATGGAAAAAAGCGTTGAAATTTTTCCGAATTTGTATTATCATGCTAACGTAACCAAATACTAATGAAGGAGGACATCATGAAACACATTTCTGTATGCCTGCTCATCGCCCTTACGTTAGCGCTTCTTCTTCCCTGCGCTTTTGCCGAAAGCTGCTCCTTCCGGATTCAGGATGGCAACAGCACATGGATTATTGAATACTATCCCGGTTCTGTGATTTCTCAAGGCTGCGAAACCGATACCGCCGTCCCGCAAACCCCCACCGCTGAGGAAATGAGTCAGCTGGCGGACTGGCTGGCCGAGCAATTTCCGGGCGAAGCGATCGGCGAGCTGGTAGCAGGCCTGGATCCCGCCGTGTTTCAGACCGCCATGCCGCAGCCCGTCTTGACACCCGTGCCGCAGACCGCCATGCCGCAGCACGTTTCCACGCCCGCGCCGCAGCCCGTGGTTCAATCCACCGCGTGCCCGGCGCCTCTGATGACCACCGTGCCTGTCATCCTTTCTCCTGTTTCCCAGGAAACGCCCCGGCCCACCCAGGCGCCCGTGTGGCGGCCCGCCCCTACGGCGGCCCCTACCGCTTCGCCTACTGTAAGCACGGGTGATTATACTACATTTACCGCCACAGCGCAAGAGCAAAAACTATTGAATTTGATAAACGCTGACCGGGCCAAGAACGGCCTGCCTCCCCTGGTGCTGGATCCTGAGCTGTCCAACCTGGCCCGGCTCAAATCCAGCGACATGAACGACAACCATTATTTCGCCCATGAATCCCCCACCTATGGCAACGCCGCCCAGATGCTGTCCTCCTTCCAGTTCGACTATCGGGGTGTGGGTGAAAACATTGCTCACCACGCCAACGTGGAAAAAGCCCAAGCCGCTTTCATGAGCAGCGACGGCCACCGCCGCAACGTTCTGGGCAGCCAGTGGGACAAGGTAGGCATCGGTGTCAGCATTGACGAAAACGGCTTCGTGTATGTAACGGAGCTGTTCGCCCGGTAAATAATCCCTGAATGAAAAAGACCGCTCCCCGCGGATCAAAAAGCAGGGAGCGGTCTTTTTTTGATCTTGACTTTTGAGTTCAATACATTATTATGTAGGAAATGCCAGTAGATTCCTGCGATTTTTACCCCTAACAGGTTTGTTCTTAAGGGTGAAATTCTTAGTACAGCAAAGGGAACGCTGGGCGCTCCGCGCGCCCAGACCTGCGCCAGGGGGATGATCCCCCTGGACCCGCATCTGGCAAAAAACATCGTTGGAATAAACAAACAATCTCCGCCTGATGTGTTGGGGCTACGAAAAGCTTGAGGGCTTCTGGCCCCAGAAAGCACAACGAATACAAACATGTTTTCGTTCCTAATTGTAACAGCGGGAACCAATATAATATATCTCTACCATGATCTTATCGAATAGCTTTTCTTGGAAGGGGGTTTGGGGGAAACCATTCTTTGAGCTCCAAAGAATGGTTTCCCCCAGACAATTACCCTTCATAACATGTCTGTTAATAGTATATTTTATTGAGCCACTTTTTCATGATTTGTTTCCCTGGAGTACATGGCGCAGAGCGCCTCGCACGCCGGGGCCGTTTTTGGGGGCCGGCATCCTTTCCCGAGCCCGATCCCGGTTCAAGCGCTGCGAAGCGGCAGGCGCCGTTTTCATTTTCCCGATTTTCCCCGCGCTGCGCAGCACGGATCGCAGCGCCGCGCCGTTTCCCGGGTGTCTTTGCAGCGCTGGCAGCAGCGCCGCTTCCTCCGCCTGCAAAGCCGGGGTTTGTACCTCCCGCCAAAAAGCCATGGGCTCCACCTCCGCTTCCATTTTGCTATCATGATATGACGGAACAGCGGAAAGGTGCTCTGGCTTTTTACGGCTCCATCAAACTTTTTTCGTACTGCCGATACACCCGGTACAGGTGGGAAGCCAGCTTCTCGGTATTGGTGATGGAGGGGATGCTGGTTTCATCCACCGTGGAGCCCTCCACCCACTGGATGCCGATCTGCTTCGCTCCCTGGTACGCCTCATACATCATGGCGGTATTCACGCCTTTGTGCTGGTATTCCGGCACCACGAACTGCATGCTGCACCGTGCGCCGTGAATCTTGCCCTTGTTCAGCATATATTTTGCCCAGCCAATGGGCAGGATACGGCCCTTCATTTTTTTGAGAACCTGATTATAGTCCGGCACGGCGAACACCAGGCCAATGGGCCGATTGCCCGCGTAGGCCATCACGGCCAGCTCGGAGCGGTAAAACCGGCGCAGGTTCTTGGACTGGCGCACCAGATCGCCATACACCGGCACATTCCATTCCCATTCCGCCGGGAAGGATTCCCGCAGGATCCGGGCCACGTTGCGCAGCACCCGCTCCTCGTTCTCCTTGGTGAGCTGCACATGCTCCACCCGGAAGCCGAAGCGCTTCTTGGCCCGGGGCACGATCTCCTCCAGGGCGTGCTGGTCGAATTCATCCATGCGCATGAAATAAGCCAGATAATCCCGGTGCTTGGTGAACCCGCACTTTTCAAAATAATCTGCGTAATAAGAGGGATTATAAGGGTTGAACAGCACCGGCGGCCCATCGAAGCCCTTCACCAGCAAGCCCTTGCTGAATTCATCCATGCCCACGGCGGCGGGGCCGATGACCCGCTCCATACCCTCTTCCTTGAGGTAGGCGCAGGCGGCGTCCAGGGCGGAGCGGGCGTAGTCCGGCCGCTGGGCGGACTCGAACAGGCCCAGATAGCCATACTTCCTTCCCAGCCGCTCGTTGAGCCGCTCATTGATGCCCGCCATCACCCGGGCCACCGGCTGCTCTCCATCGTATACCAGAAAAAAACGCCGGGGCCCGTCAGAAGCGCGGCAGAGGGAACGCAGCTGCTGGCCGATCAGCGGCGGCACCCAATTGGGGTCGTCCCTGTACAGTTGAAATGGCAGCATCACAAAGGGCTTTAAAGAAGCGCGGGTCGGCTTCAAAATTTCCACGCGGATCATGATATACACCTTCTTTCGGAGGTTTCTTTTCTTCTCTTTGATTATAGCATGAGCCCAGGTTTTTGTCAAAGCAGGCGTGAAGAATATAAAAAAGAGTGAAGAGTACAGAGTTCAGATGATATAGTCCGATCCAAGAACCGGAACCGGACTTGGTACAGCTAAAACATCTGAACACTGAACGCTCCACTCTGAACACTTTATTTATGGCGCAATTTTCAACTCCTCACTCCTAACTCCTCGCTCCTAACTTCTCTCACTCTTCCGGCCGCAGCACGGTGCCCATATCATCTCCGTCCAGCACCTTGAGAATGCTTTCCGGCTCGAACAGGCCGAACACCCGAACCACGGGCACCTTATTCTCGGCGCACAGGGCGAAAGCGGCTGCGTCCATGACCTTGAGCCGCATTTCCTGGGCCTTTTCATAGCTGATTTCCCGAATCAGGGTGGCGTCGGGATTCTTCTTGGGATCGTCGGTATACACGCCGTCGATGTTCTTGGCTAACAGGATCGCGTCCGCGCCCACCTCCACGGCCCGCAGCACCACGGCGGTGTCGGTGGAGAAGAAGGGATTGCCGCTGCCCGCGGCGAACAGGGTCACGCAGCCCTTCTTCATATATTTCCTGGCCTTCTCCGCGTTGAATACTTCGCACACCCGGGGCATTTCAATGGCGCTCATCACCACGGCCTTGCCCCCGGCCCGCTGCACGGCGTCCCGCATGGCCAGGCAGTTGATCACCGTGCCCAGCATACCCATCTGATCCGCTGTGACCCGGTCCATGTTCCCGCCGGAGCGGCCCCGCCAAATATTGCCCGCGCCGATGACCACGCCCAGCTGGGTGCCCTTGTCCACGATTTCCACCAGCACCTTGGCCACGTGGTCAATGATGTCATGATCGAACAGCCGTCCGTTTTCCCCCAGCATTTCGCCGCTGAGCTTCAAAAGCACACGCTTATATTCCTGGCTCATCCTTATTCTCCTTCCTTCAAAAAAAGGGGCGGCAATTGCCGTCCCTTTTGAATTGTGAAATTATTTCTTGCCAGTCATTTCGGCGATTTCAGCCGCCAGGTTGCTTTCTTTCTTTTCGATGCCCTCGCCGCACTCATAGCGGGTGAAGCGGCGAATGGAGATCTTTTCGCCGGAAGCCAGGGTGGCTTCCTGCACGCGGGTGGCGATGGTGATGTCGGGGTTCTTCACGAACACCTGCTCCATCAGGCAGTTTTCTTTGTAATACTTTTCGATGCGGCCTTCCACCATGCGGTCCACGATCTTTTCGGGCTTGCCTTCGTTCAGGGCCTGGGCGCGCAGGATTTCCTTTTCCTTGTCCAG
>CAMOUF010000024.1 GCA_946626395.1 uncultured Clostridia bacterium | reverse complement strand
CAAAATCTGATCATAGCCATAGCCCATCCGGGCCATCTGCATGGCGCCCCGCTGGCTCATGCCCACCCCGTGGCCGAAACGCCGGGCGCTGATGATGAACAGGCCGTTGCTTTGGGTCACCGACCAGAGCTCGTTTTTCATGGAATTGATGCTCATGCCCAGGGGGCCTTCCAGCTCGCTGAAGATATCGAAGGTCAGAATGCCTGCGGCGGTCTGGCCGTTCAGGGTGTAGCCCACCTCAAAATCCAGTTTGTCGTATACCCGGCTGGGCAGGGCGTACTTGGGGGAGTGGGGCGTGACGGCGTACACGGCGTTCACCGTGGCCCCCGCGCCAAAGGCGGACGCCGCTTTATTGTTCAGCAGCCTGCCCACCGCGGCGCTGCTTTGGCTGCCGGAAGCGTTCACCGAAAAGCTCTTCACCGCTGCGTCCGGGTTGCTCAGATCATAGGGGTCGTCCCGCACGGAAAGATAGGCGGGGCCCGCCGTGTCCCAGGCATTGCGGACGGATTCCATCTGCCCCCCGTTGGAGGCGGTGTAATAAGTGGCGGTGAAGGCGGAGCCGTTTTTCACGATGATGCCCTGGGTTTCGTCCACGGCCCGGCGGCAGTTCTCGTTGCCGGTGGGGGTGCCGTTGTACATCTGGTCGGCGGTGGTGTCCACCAGGTCGTACAGGGCGGAAGGGGCCGCGTTGGTCATGGCTTTCAGGGTATAGGTGCGGGCGGCCACGGCCTGGGCCTTCAGCGCTTCCAGGCCGGAGCCGTTGCCCATTTCATAGGGCAGCACGCCGTAAAGATAGTCCTCCATAAATACATGGACGACCACGTACAGCGTGCCCCCTTGCAGGGTGAACTGTATGTCTCCGGGATACAGGTTGCCCGGGGCCCTGCCCTGGCTGATTTTCACGCCGCAGGAAGCGGCGTCGCTTTGCCGGGTCAGGCGGAAGGACGCGCCCAGGCTGCGGGATATGCCGCCGCCGGAAAAGGTCAGCGCGCTGCCGCTTACGCGCACCGTGGCCGCGCCGGGGCTGACAGGCTGGCCGCCTATGCTGTACGCCCCTTGCAGGGTCAGGCTCAGGCTGGAAGGATTGCCCAGCGACAGCAGGCGCACCCGCACCGTGCCGGATTGGACGGCGCCTGAAACCAGGGGCGCCGCCGCAGGCCCGGCTTCCGCCGCGCTTGGATAGGGAAGAAGCGTGAAGAAAATCAGCATGCCGATTACGAACCGAACCGTGTATCCACCTTTGTGCATTCAATTTTTCCTCCGTTGTGAATGTGGTACGTTCGATTGCCGCAATCAAAGAATCAATGGCAGTGTATCATATCGGCCCGGATTTGTCCATGGAAATGGATGGAACAGCGAAGGGAGTTAGGAGTGAGGCGTGAGGAATGAGGAGTTAATAGTTGGCGCTGCGCGCCATAGGCAATAGGAGCTTAAATTGTGTAATAACAATTTTCAACTCCTCACTCCTAACTCCTAACTAATAAAAAAGCAGCCTTCGCTGATCCGCGTTGGCTGTTTCAGTCAGTGATATACCTGCGCGCCGAAGGGGGCCAGGGCCAGCTTGGCGATTTTAAAGAATTGCTTGCCGAAGGGAATGCCCACCACCGTAACGCACATGACAAGGCCCAGGAAGAAATTCATCAGCGCCAATTCGATGCCCGACACCAGGAACCAGATCACGTTCACCAGGAAGGACACCGCGCCGCCCTCATAAACCACTTCTTTGCCAAAGGGCAGGAAGGAAAGCCGGGCGAACTTGAAGCACTGAACGCCGATGGGAATGCCCGCGATGGTCAGGCACCAAAGGAGCCCGGCGATGACCCAGCCCAAGGCGCTGAGCAGCCCGCCGCACAGGGCCCACAGCAGATTTCCGCCTGCGCGAAGCATCAGACCGCCTCCTCCGATGGAATGATGATAACGGCCAGAATGTAAGCAAACAGCCCGCCGCCCGCCAGGAACGACAGCGCCACAAAGCCCAGCCGCACCAGCGTGGGGTCGATGTTAAAATATTCGCCGATTCCGCCGCATACCCCAGCCAGCATCCTTTGGTTCCTGCTCCTGTACAGCTTCTTCATGATCATGCCCTCCCTTGTTTCTTGAGTACGGGCACAGTGTATCACCTGAAACTAAGATAAAAAGGAAAGACACATTAGAATCCTATGAGAATTTGCTTTCTTGCGTCTTCTTTTTCCTCCGCCGTACATACAGGATCAGCGAAATCAGCAGCACCCCCGCCAGCACCCCGCAGCTATCGATGCCCACGTCCTGGATCATGGCGGACCGGGTGCCCACGAAATGCTGGTGCAATTCATCCGTGCAGGCGTACAGGGTGCCTGCCAGCCAGGCGCACACCACGGGATGGCGCAGCCTCAGCGCCTGAAACAGCATCCGCAGGGAAGCGCCCAGCATGGCAAACTCCGTAAAATGAGCGACTTTGCGCACATAAACAACATACTGGCTGTAAATGATTCGTTTTTCCTTGGCGGTGAGCGCGTCATAACCCGGGTGGGTCAGGCGGATCAGCCAATAGGTCAGCCCATCGCTGGTTTTCATGGAGGTGGGGCCGTCCATGGCGGAAAAGAGAAAGATCATCACGGCAATGGCGATCACCAGCAGCCACAGCCCCAGCAGCAAAACGCGGTACTTTTTCAAGGGCCCTCCTTGGTTCATGCCTAAAAAAGCTCCTTCCTCATGCAGGAAGTTTAAATACATTCGCCATGCTGCCGTTTTTTTCCTTCCGAAACAGCAGCCTTTTTATTTTATCTCTTTTCAAATGCTGCTATACCTGATATAATATTTCTGTATCGTTTTGATTATTGCGATTCGTTTGGCTTTGGGAGGAACGTATGCAGATTGTGATTGTCGGCGGCGGCAAGCTGGGCATTTCTCTGGCCCAGCATCTGGTGAACGAGGGCCATAACGTGACCATGGTGGACCGCAATGAGGCGGTGGTGCAGCGCTCCATGGACACCATGGACGCCATGTTCATCCACGGCAGCGGCGTCAGCGCGGACACGTTAAAAGAGGCCGACGTGCCCCACTCAGATATCCTCATCGCTGCCACCATGAGCGACGAGGTGAATATGCTCTCCTGCCTGACGGCCAAGCGCCTGGGGGCCCAGTATACCATCGCCCGCATCCGCGATCCCGAATACCTGAACAGCCTGTCCTTCCTGCAAAAGGAACTGTCCATCGACTACGCCATCAACCCCGAGCGGGCCACCGCCCGGGAAATCAGCCGTATGCTGCGCTTCCCCTTTGCGGGCAGCATCGAAACCTTCGCCCGGGGCCGGGTGGAAATGGTGGATTTCCGCGCCGCCGAGGAGGACCCGGTGGTGGGCATCCCCATGAAGGAAATGTATAAAAAGAACAAGCAATTGCCCCAGGTGCTGTTCTGCGCCGTGGAGCGGGCCGGGGAAATCATTATCCCCAAGGGCGATTTTGTGATCAGCCCGGGAGACAGGGTGCATGTGGTGTCCGATTCGGAAACCATCACCCGGTTCTTTGCCGCCCTGGGAAAAGGCATGGCGTCCATCCGGTCCGTGATGATCATGGGCGGCAGCCGCATCGCCTATTACCTGGCCTCCATGCTGACCCGGATGAAGATGAAGGTGTCTGTGATCGAGGTGAAGGCTGAGAAGGCCCGCCGCCTGTCCGAATCCCTGCCGGGGGCCACCATCATCGAGGGCGACGGCACCGACCAGGAACTGCTGGAAAGCGAGGGCCTGGCCGATACCCACGCTTTCATCACCTTGGCGGACCGGGACGAGGAAAACCTGATGGCGGGCTTCTATGCCGCCCAGCGGGGGGTCAAGAAGGTGATCGTCAAATCCAGCCGGGACACCTATTCCGCCATCATGCATAATATGGGCCTGGACAGCATTATCAGCACCAAGACCGTAGCCTGCAACGATATTCTGCGGGTGGTGCGCTCCCGCTCCAGCCGCGCCAACGCCTCCGTGGAGCGGATGTACCGCCTCATGGACGGCCAGGCCGAGGCCCTGGAATTTATCGCCCAGGCGGGAGACAAATATATCCATGTGCCCCTGAAGGATCTGCATATCATCCCCGACGCCCTGATCGCCGTGATCGTGCGGGAGGGCCAGGTGAAGGTGCCCTTCGGCAACGATGCCATCGAGGTGGGGGATTACGTGGTGGTCATCAGCCGCAAGGCGGGCCTGAGCAGCCTGGGCCAGGTGTTCAGGTAAAAATCAGGCGGGGGAACCCGCTCTTTGGAGCGTGTTCCAACGGCCTGCGCTCTTATTCTCTATGCTGCTTGTTAAAAAGCGCGCCGGACGGCTCTGTGGGCCGTCTGACTTATCCCCGCGCCTCCTTCCGGGAAAGCCATATAGAAGACTGCATTGGCCTGGAATTCAAGCATAGACAATGAATGTAAATTGAAAGAAGGCTTTATCCCTTGAATTATAAACTGGTGTTCCGGCTGCTGGGCAGGCTGCTGCTGATGGAAGCGGCGCTGATGCTGCCGTCGCTGTTGGTGGCGCTGATCTACGGGCAGGGGGACGCCCTGGCTTTTTTGGAAACCATCGCCGTCACCGCCACCTGCGGGGTGCTGCTTTCTCAGCTGCTGCGGACCGACCGGCAGGATCTGACCGCCCGGGACGGCATGGCCGTGGCGGGGCTGAGCTGGGTGATCCTGTCCTTCTTTGGGGCGTTGCCCTTTGTACTCTCCGGCGCCATTCCCCATGTGGTGGACGCGTATTTTGAGGCGGTTTCCGGGTTTACCACCACCGGCTCCACCATCCTGACGGAGATCGAGCATCTGCCCAAGGGCGTTTTGTTCTGGCGGTCCTTCACCCATTGGATCGGGGGCATGGGCGTACTGGTGTTCACCCTGGCGGTGCTGCCCCGGCTGTCCGGCCGCACCAGCCATCTGGCCCGGGCGGAAAGCCCCGGCCCCACCTTTACCAAGCTGCTGCCCAAAATGAGTGACACGGCCAAGGCTCTGTATCTGCTGTATTTCGCCCTGAGCCTGCTGGAATGCGTTTGCCTCCTGCTGGCGGGCATGAACCTGTACGACGCCCTGATCCACACCTTCGGCACCGCGGGCACCGGCGGCTTTTCCAACTATAACGCCAGCGTAGGCGCGTTCCATAGCCCGCTGATCGAATGGATCATTGGTGTATTCATGATGCTCTTTGGCGTGAACTTCGCCATGTATTTCCATCTGTGGCGCAGGGAAAAGGAGCCTGTCCTCCACAGCGAGGAGCTGCGGGCCTATCTGCTGATGGTGCTTCTTGCCACGGCGCTGATCACCTGTACGATCCTGCCCCAGTACCCCGGCTTCTTTGACGCCCTGCGGACGGCGTTTTTCCAGGTCACTTCCATTATCTCCACCACCGGCTTCGCCACGGCGGACTTTAACTTCTGGCCCCTGCTGGCCCGCACGCTGCTGCTGCTTTGCATGTGCATCGGGGCCTGCGCGGGGTCCACTGCCGGCGGCTTCAAAACCAGCCGGATGCTGCTGCTGGGCAAGAGCGCTTACCGGGATCTGGAGCACACCCTCCAGCCCCGGAAGGTGGCCGTGGTGCGGTTCGAGGGCAAGGCCGTGCAGGAAAGCACCCTCACCCAGGTGGGCGTGTATCTGTCCCTGTGGGTGGCCCTGGCGGTGGGCGGCACCCTGCTTTTGTCCATCCGGCAGACCGATTTTGTGACCGCCTTCACCGCTGTGCTGACCACCCTGTCCAACGTGGGCCCGGGCTTGAACGGTGTGGGCCCCACCGAAAACTTCGCTTTCTTTTCTCCCGCCGCCAAGCTGCTTCTGTCCCTGCTGATGCTGGCGGGCCGCCTGGAAATCTATCCCGTGCTGCTTTTGTTCTCCCCCAACGTGTGGCGGAAAAACTGATTCTCCCCCTGGGAGCATGGCCTGCTTTCCAACGGTTTTCCGAATAAATACGGAAAGCCGTTTTTTTGTGGAATGCATTACAATTTATATATATTTGTTACATAATTATGAAATATATGGGTTGACAATGTTACGAAAATGAAATAAAATAGACTTGATTCCTTATAGCCTCGAGGAAGCAGATACACAAAAACCGTGTATGTGGAGGACGAAAGATGCGTACATGTTTATTGCGCCGGGTTCCGGCCTTGATTCTGGCCCTGGTTTGCTGCCTGAGCCTGCTGCCGGGCCGCGCGGAAACCTATCCGCTGACGGCCTATACCACTGCCAGCCTGCGCCTGCGTCAGCAGCCCAGCACATCCGCTTCTGTGCTGTTGACCATTCCCTCCGGGGATATGGTGCTGATCACCGGGGAAAGCGGCACGTATTATATCGTCAGCTATGAGGGCACCCAGGGATATGCCCAGAAGCAATATCTGACGGTGGTGGAGGGCGGCGTGAACCTGCCCGCCGTCACCCCCGCCCCTGCCAGCACCACGGCCATTTATCCCGTGCTGTATAACGGCAGCACGGGAGAAGCGGTGATCGCCTTGCAGGAGGCTTTGAAGGAACTGGGCTTCCTGTCCGGCGCAGCGGACGGAAAGTTCGGCTCCGGCACCCGGGCAGCGGTGCTGGCCTTCCAGGCCATGAACGGCCTGGGCCAGACCGGCACGGCGGACGGGGAAACCCAGGCCCTGCTCTATGAGGGCAAGCCCAAGAACGTCAAGGGCAAGGCGGTGGACGTAAAAACCGTGGCCCCAGTGCAGGGCGCGGTGATTTCCCAGGACAGCCGGGGTACCCCCGTTTCCAAATTGCAGGAGCGTCTGCTGGCCCTGGGCTATTATACCGGCGTGGTGGACGGCGTGGCCGGAAAGGGCACCGTCAGCGCCATTAAAACCTTCCAGAAGAAAAACGGCCTGAGCCAGACCGGCCGGGCCGACGCGGCCACCCAGGCGCTGCTGTATTCTGATCAGGCCATCGGGGCCCGGGCCACGGCGAAGCCCGCCGCCACCCCCACGCCCCTGCCGACCGCCGCCCCGGAAGGGGAGGCCACCTATCCTTATTCCACTTATACCACTTCCTCTGTGAACCTGCGTCAGTCCGCCTCCACCTCCTCCACCCGGCTTGGCACCGTGCCCAAGGGCGGAGAGATCACCGTGCTGTCCGTGTCCGGCAATTTCCTCAAGGTCACCTATGGCAAGCTCACCGGCTACATCCTGGCGGAATACGCCTATATCCCGCCTCAGTACGCGCCGGGCAAGGCCCTGGCCTCCGATGCCGGCGCCCAGCAGCGCTATGATTATCTCCAGTCCGGCTCCGCGGGCAAGAGCGTGATGGCGCTCCAGGAAGCGCTGAAGGAATTGGGCTTCTACGCGGAGGGAACCGACGGCAATTTCGGCGCGGCCACCACGGCGGCGCTGAAAGCCTTCCAGCAAAAGAACAGCATCCGGCAGGACGGCATCGCCTCCCCCGAGGTGCAGAAGCTGATTTTTGAAGGAAAGCCCCTGAACGCCCGGGGCAAAAAGACCACTGTCATGACCCTGCCCAATTATACCGTGAGCGAGCTCAAGGTGGGCAACAAGGGCGAGCAGGTGAGCGATCTGCAGCAGCGCCTCAAGGAACAGGGCTTCTATACCGCCGCCATTACCGGCCAGTATGACACCGCCACCCAGAACGCGGTCAAGAAATTCCAGACCACCCATAAGCTGGCCTCCGACGGTGTGGCGGGCGCGAAAACCCTGCAGCTGCTCTACCTGCTCACGGCGACGCCCTCTCCCGCGCCGTATGGCGCTGTCCCCGTCGCCCCGGCCGTCACCCCGCTGACGGCGGACAATGTGGTGGTGATGCGCAAGGGCACCAAGGGCACCGAGGTGACAAGGCTGCAATACCGCCTGATGGAATTGGGCTATTATGTGTGCACCCCCGACGGCGTGTATGACGACGATGAAATCGCGGCCATCAAGGAATTCCAGCGCCGCAGCGGCTTAAAGCAGGACGGCGTGGCCGGTCTGGCCACCCAGCAGGCCCTGTACTCCGATTTTGCCGTGGCCGTGGAAACCCCCGTGCCTGTGGCCACGCTGGCTCCCCAGTATGTGGTGGCGGGATCGCCCACGCCCATCGTGGTGGATCAGGGTGTGCTGCTGCAAACCCTCAAGGAAGGCAGCTCCGGCGAATTGGTCAGCGCTTTGCAGACCCGCTTGAAGGCCCTGGGCTATTACACCGGCACGGTGGACGGCAGCTATGGCAGCGGCACGGCCAGGGCCGTGAAGGAATTCCAGCGCCGGAACGGCCTGGACGCCGACGGCGTGGCGGGCCGTAAGACCCTGGAAAAAATCTATACTGCCGGCACGGCTGTAAACGCTCCCACGGCGGCTCCCACCGCCGCGCCCAAGACCACCGCCGCCCCCGCCAATGGGATCAGCGCTACCGCGCTGAAAACCGGCGACAGCGGCGCAGCGGTAAAGGCAATGCAGCAGCGCCTGGTACAGCTGGGTTATCTGGCCACCGCCGACGGAGTATACGGCCCCCGGACCTATAACGCTGTGGCGGCCTTCCAGAAAAAGAACGGCCTGACGGCGGACGGCATAGCGGGCACCATGACCCTGAACCGCCTGTCCTCCGCCAACGCTATTTCCTCCAGCGGCTCTCTGCTGGTAAACGCTGCCGCCACCCAGACAGCCGCCAATAATACCAGAACTGGCACCACATCCACGGCCTTTTCAGCCCCCGCGGCGAGCCGGGTGAAATATGAAAACTGGTATTCCGTGATCCGGCCCATCGCCAAAACCATGCCAGACGTGGTGATTTACGATCCCGATATCGGGCTGCATTTCAACCTGCATATGTTCTCCTTCGGCAAGCATGCCGACTGTGAAACGCCCACCGCGGCGGACACCGCTGTACTCAACCAGGTGGTGGGCGTGAACAGCTGGACGCCCAAGTATGTGTGGGTCTGCTTCCCCGACGGGCAGGTGTATATCGGCTCCATCCACAGCCATGGCCACGAGGTGGATCATACGCCCAACAATAACCTGGAAGGCCATATCTGCCTCCACTTCCCCCGCGTCATGAGCGAGGCGGAGCAGACCGGCCCCTACGCCGTCAGCCACCAGAAGGAAATCAACTGGGGCTGGGAACTGACCAAGGCCATGGCAAAATAAAAAACGCCCATCCAGGCGCGGGATAACACTTTCATTCTTAAATTTCTGGGGGAAACCATTCTTTGGAGCCCAAAGAATGGTTTCCCCCAGACCCCTTTCCAAGAAAACCTATTCGGTAAAATCATAAAAGGAATCTACGTATGTTGGCTTCCGCTGTTACGATAAAAAACAAAAACATGCTTGTATTCATCATGCTTCTGGCCCGGCGTCCTTTGGACGCCATCCCGGATGCAAAGCATCAGGCGGAGATTGTCGGCTTATCCCCGTTGCGTATTTTCGCCAAATGCGGGTCCAGGGGGTTCAACCCCCTGGTTCGGGACGAACCGCCGATGACCGCCTGTGGCGGGGATCTCATCGGCGGGGCGTACAGGCGAAACGAGCAATGTCTGCACTAAGCGGTGGTTCGATGGTTGTGCCCGGGGTACGGGGTGCACACCACCACCCGACCCCCCCCTTGCATATCCCAGTGT
>CAMOUF010000023.1 GCA_946626395.1 uncultured Clostridia bacterium | reverse complement strand
TTTTCCAACATTCGTAATGCCAGCTTTTTCGGGCGGATGATATCCGCCCCTACATTTTGTCTTGTCTCTATGATGGGTTTATATGCAAGATGCTGAATTGATCAGTGCTTACCTAATGCCTAATGCCTAATGCCTAATGCCTATTGCCTGGTGATTGAAAGTGTTCTTTCAAGGATCGACTGGAGCGTTACAAACATTGTTTTCTTTTGATATTGAACCGGTTTCCACTTTCTGATATAATAACAACCGTCATTCCGGCAGGAACAAGGAGGGCCAAGGATGGAATACCGCAGCATTCCCGGCGTTCGTTTGCCTGTGTCCCGCGTCATTTTGGGCACCGCCTCCCCGGGCTTCAGCCAGGGGCAGGATCAATCTGCCCTGCTGGACGCGGCGCTGGCCGCCGGTATCAATACCCTGGACACCGCCCGGGTCTATGGCAAATCAGAAAACGCCATTGGCCGCTGGCTGGACAGGCACCGGGATCAGGTGGTGGTGGAATCCAAATGCGCCCATCCCTCGCCCCTGGGCCGCAGGCGGGTGAGCGAACGGGAGATCCGCCGGGACTTTGCCGACTCCGCGTCCGCCCTGGGCACGGATCATATCGACATTTACCTCCTGCACCGGGATGATCCCCGGGTGGAGGTGGGCATGATCGTGGAGGTCATGAACGCCCTGCGGGCCGAGGGAAAAATCAGCGTGTTCGGCGCGTCCAACTGGACCTGGCCCCGGCTGCTGGCGGCGGCGGAATACGCGGAAAAGCGCGGCCTGGCCTCCTTCTCCGTATCCAGTCCCCATTACAGCCTGGCCCGGCAGACCTGCGATCTGTGGGGCGGCGGGTGCGTTTCCCTCACCGGCCCGGAAAACGAAGGGGCCCGGCAATGGTATCGGGATACCCAGCTGCCTGTGTTCGCCTATTCCAGCCTGGCCCGGGGCCTGCTCTCCGGGCGGCTCAAAAGCCAGGACGCCCCCCGCGCCAAGGATGTGCTGGACAGCTACGCCATGAAGGGATACGCCTGCCCGGACAATTTCCAGCGCCTGGCCCGCTGCGAAGCCCTGGCCGCTCAAAAAGGCTGCTCCGTTGCCCAGATCGCCATGGCCTGGCTCTACGCCCAGCCCCTGAACACCTTCGCTATCGTCACCATGTCCTCTCCCGCCCGCATCCAGGAAAATACCGCGGCCTTGGCCCTGCATTTGACAGAGGCGGAATGCCGCTATCTGAACCTGGAAACGGATGAGCTTTGATCCCGCAAGGAGGCGCAGACCATGGCCTGGTATTGGTGGCTGGTGATCGCCGCTTTGGTGATCGGCCCCTTTGAAACCGCCGTCCAGATGAACCGCTTCTTTCAGCGCCGCCAGGCCCGGAAGCAGCAGGAGCAGCAGGCGGAGGACAATCGCCAATCTAAGTGATTCGTTCCAAACTCCATCGTAAACGATAAAAAACTGTAATTCCAGGCAAACAGGAGAAAAGCCAACAACTGCTGTCATTCTGACGGCTTGAAAAGCTGGAAGAACCTCCCCCCGCTGGGGAAGCGGATTCACTTTCCGGAGAAAGCCACGAGGGAGATTCCTCGCGGCCGGACGCGCTCGGAATGACAGCGAAAGGATCGGAAAGAAAAGAAACTCTATTCGCAGCGAAACAAGAGAAGAGCCAACAGCCGCTGTCATTCTGACGGCTTGAAAAGCCGGAAGAATCTCTTCCTGCTGGGGAAGCAAATTCACTTTCCGGAGAGAGCCACGGGGAGATTCGTCGCGGCCGAACGCGCTCGGAATGACATACTTGGTTTTTTCATTCATTGTGTATGCAATATCGTTTACGATCAGCGGATGATTGCGTCCCGCAATGCAGCGCATTTCGGGACGGCGGACTATTTGACTTGGAACTCAGAACTTTGAACTTAGAACTTTGAACAAACAGAAAGGAATCCTATGCCCAATATCGCTATTCTGATTGACGCGGAAAACGTGGACCCGGTTTTCGCCAGTCAAATCTTCAACTATGCCCAGGATCAGGGCGTGCTTGTCAAAAAGGAAATCTATGGGGCGGGCATCGCCCTGAACGAATGGAGCGACCCCATCCTGCAATACGCCATCCACATGAACATGACCCTGCGGCCCAGCCGCTTCAAAAACAGCTCGGACATCGCCCTGGTGATCGGCGCCATGGATCTGCTGGCCCAGCGGACGGTGGCCGCCGCCACGGGGGAAAAGCAGGCGGACACTGTGGACGCGGTGATCATCGCTTCCTCCGATTCGGACTTCTCCGCCCTGGCCGTGCGCCTGCGCTCCGCTGGCATTGATGTGATCGGCATGGGCAACCCGGAAAAGACCAACCCCATGTGGCCCAAGGCCTGCTCTGAATTCGTGCCGCTCCATGCTGTGGCCGCTTTGCCGGAGCCCCGGCCGGAGCCCAAGGCCGTTCCCGCGCCCGCCCCGGCCCCCCGCCGGGCCGCCCCCAAGGCGGAGCCCGAAAAGACATCGAAAAAGGAGCAGAAGCGGGAAAAGCCCCCCCGCTTCAATCCCACCCACAGCGGCCGCATCGCCGTGATCAAGCGCTTCATCGCCGATCATCTGGCCGCCCATCAGGGCCGGGTGCAGCCCGCCGCTCTCTTTGCCGCTCTGGCCGATTTGCAGGATTATAAGATCGATCAGCAGCGCTCCAAGCGCAAGCCCCTGGACTATCTGGCCCGGCAGTTTGGCGACGCCTTCAAGGTGGAGGAGGATGAGAGCGGCGTTTCCTGGGTGACCCAGGTGACAGCCGCACCGGAAAAAGCAGAAGCGCCGGAAGACGCGCCTGCGCAGGAAACGCAGGAAGCGCCCCGGGAAGAGGAAGCCCCGGAAGCGCCCGCGCCTGCCCCGGCGGAGCCTGCCAGGGAAGAAGCCGTCCGCCAGCCGGAGCCTGAACCCCAGCCTGAGCCCGCCCCCGCTGCCAGCGAGCCGGATCATCTGGCCCTGTTCATGAACGCGGGCGTGGAGGAGGCCGCCGCCCGCCAGATCATCAGTATCTGCCAGGGCAGCGCCAACAAACGCGTGGTATACAATAAACTGCGCAAGGCCTTTGGCGACGAGGACGGACGCAGGTATTATCAGCTGATCAAGGATCTGGCCAAGGAACAGGCGTAAATGAAAAGTGAGGAGTGAGGAGTTAGGAGTGAGGAGTTGAAAACAGTATACAGATGGTATAGTCGGAAACAAGGGACGGAACCAGACATGAAAAAGCAAAAAACTGAACTCTGTACTCTGCCCTCTGAACTCTTTATCATCTGGCGCGAAGCGCCCACTATTAACTCCTCACTCCTCACTCCTGCCTGATATAACTCCTCGCTGAAAAGAGGAGCATCACGATGATAACGGACCGTCTGTATTATGACGACGCGTATTTGACGGAATTCGACGCCCGGGTGGCGGCGGTACGGGAGGGCTGGGCGGCGCTGGACCGCTCGGCCTTTTATCCTACCTCCGGAGGCCAGCCCTTTGACACCGGCGCGCTCACAGCGGAAGACCGGGTGATTCACGTGACGGACGTGGAGGTGGAGGACGGCGTGGTCTGGCACCGGGTGGACGGGCCCCTGAGGGTGGGGGAGCCCGTTCACGGGAAGATCGACTGGGCGCGGCGGTTTGACCACATGCAGCAGCACGCCGGGGACCATATGCTGGCCGGGGCGGCCTGGGAGCTGTTCGGCGGCGTTACCATCGGGCTGCACCTGGGGAAGGAATCCAGCACCATCGACATGACCCTGCCCGGCGGAAGAACCCGGCTCACCGATTCAGAGTGCGGCCAGCTGGAAACCCTGGTGAATCGCCGGGTCCAGCAGGACGACCTCATCCGCTGCTGGTTCCCTTCGCCGGAGGAATTGAAAACGCTGCCCCTTCGCAAGCAGCCCACAGTGGCGGAGCATGTGCGGGTGGTGGCCATGGGGGATTATGAAATGGTGCCCTGCGGCGGCACTCATCCCCGCTCCACCGGGCAGATCGGGCCGGTGAAAATCATTTCCTCCACCCCGGCCCGGGGGAAGATGCGGCTGTGCTTTGTGGCGGGCATGCGGGCCGCGGCGCTGTTTCAGCAGTCCTTCCGCTGCGCCTCCGGCCTGGCGGCCCTTTTGTCCTCGGACATGGCAAGCGCCCCGGAGGCATTAAAGGCCAAGCTGGAAGCCGCCCGGGAGGAGCAGAAGGCCCTCGCCGACCGGCTGGTGCAGGCCGCCGTCCAGCAGCTGACCCGGGAAAAGCAGGGCAGCCTGTATGTGGGCCGGGTAGATTTTGCCACCCGGGATCTCCTGCTCCGGGCCGCCTCCCTGCTGACCAAAGCGCCGGACGCTGTCGCCCTGCTCTGCTGCCCTGCCGAAGCAGGCGTGGCCGTGGTGTTTGCCCGGGGCAGCGATGCCCCCCAGGATATGGCCCAGCTCATGCGCGCCTGCGGCATCCGCGGCGGCGGCAAGCCCGCCATCGCCATCGGCGCGGCGGAAAACGAAACATGCTTGGCGAAAGCGTTGGAAGAAGTGAGGAGTTAAAAGCAGTGAGGAGTGAGGAGTTAAAAGCAGTGAGGAGTGAGGAGTTAGGAGTGAGGAGTTAGGAGTGAGGAGTTAATAGAATGCGCTGCATTCTCCTAATGCCTATTGCCTAATGCCTATTGCCTAATACCTATTGCCTAATACCTATTGCCTAATGCC